>DVJK01000107.1 GCA_018716795.1 Candidatus Scatomorpha merdipullorum
TCCGCGCCGACGGAGATTATGCCGCGCTCGTCGAGGTACTTGAGCGCGTCGTCGCCGACGCCGGGGATGTCGCGGGTAATCTCCTCGGGGCCGAGCTTGGTGTCTCGGGCGTTGCACTCGAACTCCTCGACGTGGATGGAGGTGAAGGTGTCCTCCATGACAAGGCGCTCGTTGAGCAGGATGGCGTCCTCGTAGTTATAGCCCTCCCAGTTCATGTAGCCGACCAGGATGTTCTTGCCGAGGCTTATCTCGCCGTTGCTGGTGCTCGGCCCGTCGGCGAGGACGTCGCCGGCCTCCACCCTGTCGCCCGCGCCGACTATCGGCCTCTGTTTATGCAGGTGCCCTGGTTGGAGCGGGAGAACTTTATGAGCTTGTAGTCCTTGACGTATCCGGAGTCGTAGCGCACGACGACGTTCGTGGCGCTCGAGCTCAGGACGGTGCCGCCCTCCTCGGCGAGGACGCAGACGCCGGAGTCCACGGCGCACTTGTGCTCGATGCCGGTGGCGACAATCGGGGCCTCGGTGGTCAGCAGGGGCACGGCCTGGCGCTGCATGTTGGCGCCCATGAGGGCGCGGTTGGCGTCGTCGTTCTCCAGGAAGGGTATCATCGCCGTGGCGATGGACACCATCATGCGCGGCGAGATGTCTATATAGTCCACCCGCTCGCGGTCGACCTCGATAATCTCGTCGCGGTGGCGGCAGGTGACGCGCTTGTTCCTGAGGCAGCCGTTCTCATCCAGCGGCTCGGTCGCCTGCGCGACGATATAGCGGTCCTCGACGTCGGCGGTCATATACTCGACCTCGTCCGTGACAAAGCAGTCGGGCTTCCTTATCTTGCGGAAGGGCGTTATGAGGAAGCCGTACTGGTTGACGCGCGCGTAGCTCGCGAGATAGCTGATGAGGCCGATGTTCGGGCCTTCGGGCGTCTCTATGGGGCAGAGACGGCCGTAGTGGCTGTAATGTACGTCGCGGACGTCGAAGTTCGCCCTCTCGCGGCTCAGGCCGCCGGGGCCGAGGGCGGACATGCGGCGCTTGTGCGTCAGCTCGGCCAGCGGGTTCGTCTGGTCCATGAACTGGCTCAGCGGCGAGGAGCCGAAGAACTCCTTTATCGCCGCGGTGACCGGGCGGATGTTGATAAGGCTCTGCGGGGTGACGATGTCGAGGTCCTGAAGCGTCATGCGCTCGCGTATCACGCGCTCCATGCGGGAAAAGCCGATGCGGAACTGGTTCTGCAGCAGCTCGCCGACGCAGCGGACGCGGCGGTTGCCCAGGTGGTCGATGTCGTCGGGCGTGCCCACGCCGTGGGCGAGGCAGCAGAGGTAGTTGACAGAGGCAAAGATGTCGTCGACAATTATGTGCTTCGGGACGAGCAGGTCGAGGTTCTCGCGTATGGCCTCCTTGAGCTCCTCGCCGGAGTACTGCTCCATCAGCTGGCGGAGGATGATATAGCGCACCTTCTCGTGTACGCCGGCCTCGGCGGGATCGAAGTCCACGAAGTGGGCCATGTCGACCATGCCGTTGGTGAAGACGCGGACGTTTTTGCCGTCGGCGGCCTTGACCCAGGCCTCGGTGATGCCGCAGCTCTCGAGATACTGCGCGCGGTCGAAGCTGACGACCTCGCCCTCCTCGGCGACAATCTCGCCCGTGGCGGGATCGGCGAGGGGCATGGCCAGCTGGCGGCCCAGCAGGCGGCCGGCCAGGCCGAGCTTCTTGTTGAACTTATAGCGGCCCACGTCGAAGAGGTCGTAGCGGCGCTTGTCGAAAAAGAGGCTGTCGATAAGGCTCTCGGCGCTCTCCACCGTCGGGGGATCGCCGGGGCGCAGCTTGCGGTATATCTCCAGCAGGGCGTCCTCGCGGGTGACGAAGACGTCGCGGTCGAGCGTGGCGACAATGCGCTCGTCGTTCGCGAAGACCTCCTTGAGCTGGTCGGAGGTGACGCAGCCGGCCACGGGGTTGGGAAGGCAGGTCAGCCAGGTGTGCGGCTTGTCCGCGTCGTAGTGGCCCACGGCCTTGAGGAAGAGCGTCACGGGCAGCTTGCGGTTCTTGTCTATGCGGACAAAGAAGCCGTCGTTGATGTCCGTCTCATACTCCAGCCACGCGCCGTGGTAGGGTATGACCGTCGTGCCGTATACGGAGATCTGGGCCTTGTCGGTCTTCTTATCGTAATATACGCCCGGGGAGCGGACAATCTGCGAGACAATAACGCGCTCCGCTCCGTTTATGACGAAGGTGCCGCCGGGAGTCATGAGCGGGAAGTCGCCCATGAAAATCTCCTGCTCCTTAATCTCCTCCGTCTCGCGGTTGCGCAGGCGCACGCTGACCTTCAGCGGCGCGGCGTATGTGGCGTCCCTGGCCTTGCACTCCTCGATGTTGTACTTGGGTTTATCCTCCATCGAGTAGTCGACAAAGCTCAGCTCGAGGTTGCCGGAATAGTCCGTGACCGAATCCACGTCCCGGAACACCTCGCGCAGGCCCGTCTTGAGGAACCATTCGTAGGACTTCTTCTGAATCTCCAGCAGATTCGGCATGTCCTGGATCTCAGTGCTCCTGGCGAAGCTCTTCCTGAGCGTCTTCCCGTAGTAAACGTCCTTTGGCATCACACACTCTCCTTGTCTTGGGTGGAACACCCGGCTGCGTTGTTAAATCTTCTATGACCGCTGTTGCTTTTTCTCGAAAATCTGATAAAATAAAAGCAGTTCGAGAATGGAGAATTATCCGTCCTTGAAGACATAGCAAGTTATTGTATCATCACAATAACTGAAATGTCAAGAGCTTTTTTGGAAAGAATCACGATTTTGGCGGAGCGGCTGCATCTGTTTCGGTGCGGCGTCGTTATCCGTCTTTTTTCTTTGCCCGGGAACCTCTGCCGGGCCGCTTCCGTCCAATCCGCGCAAAGCCATTCCCCGCGTATATTCAAGGAGGGATATATGGACGCCCTGTCGCTGAGCCTGCTTATAATAATCGCCGCCGCGGCCCTGGCGCTGCTCTACGCCTCGGGCATGCTGCGCCGCCCGGAGCACGTTGTCATATGCGCGGCGCTGCTCGCGCTCGCCTTTGTGCTGCGCGGCCTCTGCATGGGCCACGTGACGGACGACTACCGCACCTTCCTCTCGCAGTGGGTGGCGTTTTACCGCAATAACGGCGGCTTCGCCGCGCTGGGCACGTCCGTGGGGAACTACAACCTGCCCTACCTCTACTTCCTCTGCCTTTTCTCTTATTTTAATGTAAGCGACCTCGTGCTCATCAAGGCGCTGAGCATAGCCTTCGACGTCGTGCTCGCCTGGGCGTCCATGAAGCTCGTGGGGCTTTACTGCTCCTCGAACGCGCGGAGGCTGGCCGCCTTCTTCCTCGTGCTCTTCCTGCCCACGGTGGTGCTCAACGGCGCGTACTGGGGCCAGTGCGACAGTATTTACACCGCCTTCGCCGTCCTCGCGCTCTACCTCGCCCTGGACGGCCGGCCCGCCGCCGGCATGGCCTGCATGGCCGTCAGCTTCGCCTTCAAGCTCCAGGCGGTGTTCATAATGCCCATCTTCGTGGTGCTGCTGATTGCGAAGAAGGTGAAGCTCCGGCACTTCCTGCTCTTCCCGCTGACCTATGTCGCGCTGATGCTGCCCGCGGTCTTCGCCGGCTATCCCCTGCTGAGCACGATAACGCTTTACTTCGACCAGATGGGCACGGCGGGCGACGCGCTCAACTATAACTCCAGCAGCGTCTGGGCCTTCGCGGATAATGTGCGCAACACCTCCCCGGCCTCCGCGCTGGGCGTCCTCGCCGCCTTCGCGCTGATGCTGCTCGTCTTCGTCCTGGCCTGGACGCACAGGAGCCGCCTCAGCCTCTGGGCGATTCTCGGCTGCGCCATAGTGCTCGCGCTGGGCATCCCCTACCTGCTGCCGCATATGCACGAGAGGTACTTCTTCGCCGCCGACGTCCTCACACTGGCGCTCGCCTGCGCCGCGCCGGAATATCTCCTGCTGCCAGCCCTGACGCAGCTCGGCTCGCTTTTGGGCTACTACGCCTATCTCAACTGGCGCTTCCTCCTGCCCATGAAGTACGGCGCCGCCGCGCTGGCCCTCGCCCTCGCCGCCGCCCTGGCCTTCACGGCCATGCAGCTGCAGAGGCGAAAAAAGTAGCTTTTCAAAAAAAGCTTGACAAACGCGAAATCGGTGCTATAATAACTCATGCGCTTGGCAAGAGCGCATGAATATGCGAGAGTGCTGGAACTGGCAGACAGGCAGGCTTGAGGTGCCTGTGTCTCATTTACAGGCGTGTGGGTTCAAGTCCCATCT
>DVJK01000108.1 GCA_018716795.1 Candidatus Scatomorpha merdipullorum
GGGTCGAAGAGGCGGTTATATTGAAGGATGCGGTATGCCCGAAGCAGCTCGTCGTCCTTCACGGCCTCGTCACTGAGGTAGTGCCAGCGGCCGGAGGCGTCCATCGCGCCGTAGGCGTTTATGGCGGGCCAGGAGCTTTGCAGCTCCGAGAGAAAGTAGCCGTAGGGCGTGTTGCGAAGCCCGACGGTCTCGAGCAGGAGCTGGGAGAGGTAGTTTATGGAGGTATAGCCCTCGTCTCGCGCCTCGAGGCCCTTATTCGACCAGATATAGAAGGGCGTTATGTACTGCCGCTCGAATTCCGAGAGCTGAAGCTCGCCGCTGTCATGGCCGTAGACGAGGTCGTAAAAGCCCTTTTCCAGCTTGGGCTGGTGGTCGCCGAAGAAGATCACGACGACCTCGCGCTCCAGGGCGCGCAGATAGTCTATGAACTCCCTCGTCTCCGCGTCCGTCAGGCGTATGAGCGTGAGATACTGCTCCGTCACGGGGAACTCGCCCTCGTGACCGGAGACGTGCACCTCGCTCTCGACGTTCTTCGAGGTGTAGCCTCCGTGGTTCTGCATGGTTATGTTGAAGATGAAGAGGCCCTCTCCCGGCGCCCTGGCCTCGTCGGCGGCCTCGTAGAGCTCTATGAGCCGCTCGTAGTTCCACTCGTCCGTGGGATAGCCGCGCAGCCGGTCATAGCCCGTGTAGTCGTCGAGCCAGACGCTATCGTCAAAGCCGAAGCGCTCGTAGACCGCGGTGCGGTTCCAGCCGCTCTTCCAGTAGGGGTGGAAGCTCAGCGCGGAATAGCCCTGGGCCTTGAGCGTGCTCACGAGCGAGCCGGTGGGGTAGTTTATATAGGTCTGGTAGGCCACGGAGCCGGAGGGCAGGAAGGCCATCGTGTCGCCGGTCAGGAACTCATACTCGCTGTTGGCGGTGTTGCCGCCTATGACGGAGGAGTATACGTGCCCGTGTATGCTCTCATCGGCGAAGGCGTCGAAGAAGTCGAGGAAGCTCTCGTCCGTCTCAAATCCGCCGAGCTCGCGGCTGTCCGAAAAGCTCTCGCTCATGACGACGAGGATGTCCGGCCTCTCCCCGGCGGGGCCGGCGAGGGCGTCCCGCTCCGCGGCGTTTTCAATCAGGCGGAGGCTTATCGCGTCCAGCGCCTCATCGCCGTATCCCTCGGGCTCCTCGATATCCAGGGTGCTGGCCGTGGCGATGAAGTACATGACCGAGCTCGCGCGGAATTCGTTGTCGTTCCAGTTCATGTATATGCCGTTGCGGTACATGAGGCCGGTGTGCAGGCAGAGGTAGGCGTATATCACCGCCCCTGCCAGGGGCAGCGCGCGGCTTACGAGCCGCGAGACGCGGCCCATTTTCCCGCCGGGGAAGAGCCTCCAGGTCCAGAGGCCGAAGGCCAGCGCGAATATGAGGCCGAGCGCGAAGGCCGCCGTCAGCTCCAGCTCATAGCTGCCGGAGACGTTCAGGGCCGTGCGCAGGCTGCCGAGGTCGATAAGCATGAACTGCCGGCCCCGGAACTGGATGAGCGCGTAGTTGACCGCGCCGAAGGCCGCGGCTGCCGCGCCCGTGCCCAGGGCCGCGAAGCGCGCCCCGCCCAGGGCGTACAAAAGCGCGCAGGCCGCCGCCACCCAGAGCGCGCCGAGCTCGTGCAGCGGCCCCTCGGCCGCGCTGGTCCAGCCGAACTCGCCCAGGGAGAGCAGCTGCGTCGCGGCGTACCAGCCTATGCCGCAGAAAAGCGCCTCGCCCAGCCAGGCCAGCGCCGGGAGATACCGCCTCGCAAGCCGCTCGAGCCCCAGGGCCGCGGCCATCGCCGCCGCGGTTACAAGCCCGTCTGCCGGGCCCATGCCGCCCGAGGCCATAAGCGCGCAGGCGCAGCCCGCGCATATCATTCCCGCCGCCGAGGCGGGATAAATTGTCCTTTGCTTTTCCATGTCAAACCGCCCGAGGGCGTACCTCCGCAAAATGGCGCCGCGATGCCGCGCGCCTTCACAGCGCCTACTTTATCACCATTCGACAAGCTATGCAACAGTCCGCGGCAAAGTTAAGGAAATGTTAAAAAGCCCTCCCCTGCCCCGGCCGGCCCGCCCGCCGGGGCGCCTTGCCGCGCGCGGCGCGCTCTTCGGGCCCTCGTGTCGAAACACATTAAAAATGAGGGGTATTACCTTAATCCTGTGGATTTGCGCCGGGGCGGGCAGGTGGTATATTTATGGTGCCTATTTAAATCCGTAATACCTGGGCCGCCCCGTCAGACGGGGAAATACTCGAGGGAGGAGCGAGAAGGCATGATTAGGTACATCGCCAAACGAATCCTGATGATGATCCCGGTGCTGCTGGGCGTCATACTTGTCGTGTTCATCATGAACCACATCTCCGACGGCGACCCCGCCCGCATGCTCGCCGGCGAGAGCGCCAGCGAGGAGGCGGTCGAGGCAATCCGCGAGGAGCTGGGCCTGAACGACCCGCTTCCCGTGCAGTTTTTCAACTACGTGAAGGGCATCGTCACCGAGTTTGACCTGGGCACCTCGTACCAGACCAAGCGCCCGGTCATAGACGAGCTCATGGACCGCTTCCCGACCACGGCGACGCTGGCCTTCCTCTGCATGATAATCTCAGCCGTCGTCGGCATAGGCCTGGGGATAATCTCGGCGGTCAAGCAGAACACGCTGATTGACCACCTCTCCACGGGCCTCGCGCTCTTCGGCGTGTCCATGCCGGCCTTCTGGGCGGGCCTGATGCTCATACTGCTGTTTTCAATCTATCTGGGCTGGCTGCCGGTGCAGGGCCTGGACGACGGATGGGTGAGCTGGGTGCTGCCGACCATAACCTCCAGCATGGCCGGCATGGCGACCATCACGCGCATGACGCGCTCGAGCATGCTGGAGGTCATCTGCCAGGACTACATCGTCACGGCCCGCGCCAAGGGCCTGAACGAGCGCGTTATCATCATAAAGCACGCGCTCAAAAACGCGCTCATCCCCATCATCACCGTCCTCGGCATCCAGCTGGGCATCATGCTCGGCGGCGCGGTGCTGACGGAGACGGTCTTCTCCATACCCGGCCTCGGCAAGTATATGGTCGACAGCATAAAGAACCGCGACTACCCGGTCGTGCAGGGCGGCGTCCTGCTGCTCGCGCTGGTGTTCAGCCTTGTCAACCTCCTGGTCGACATCATCTACGCCTACGTCGACCCGCGCATAAAGTCTCAGTACAGCCGCAGCCGCAGGCACAGCAGCTGAAGGGAAAGGGGGAGCAAATCATGTCCAAAATGCACACTGAGGCCATGGATCGCCTGAGCAGGAAGAAAAAGCGCAAGAAGAAGGAGGCCGTCGGCGTCTGGTCCGAGGTCCTCTACCGGCTTTCCCGCAACCGCGCGGCCATTTTCGGCCTTATCGTCATGTTCATCCTCGTGCTGTTCGCGCTCTTCCCGCAGGCCTTCGCCAGCGAGGGCTACGACAACCAGGACTACACCCGCATCTTCGTCTCGCCCTGCCTGGAGCACCCCTTCGGCACCGACAACGTGGGCCGCGACATCTTCAGCCGCGTTGTCTACGGCGCGCGCATCTCGCTGGCCGTCGGCCTCATGGCCATGCTGGGCAGCCTCGTCGTGGGCGGCACCCTCGGCGCGCTGGCCGCCGTCAACGGGAACGTCTCGGACAACATCATCATGCGCATCTGCGACGTGTTCATGTCCATACCCAGCACGCTGCTGGCCATCTCCATCTGCGCCGCGCTGGGCAACGGCATGACGAACCTGATAATCGCGATAACGATATCCCTGATACCCTCCTTCTCCCGGACGGTGCGCGCCTCCATCCTCACCGTCAAGGACCAGGAGTACATAGAGGCCGCGAGGGCCATCGGCGCGAGCAAGATACGCCTCGTCTTCCGCCACATGATTCCCAACGCCATGGGCCCGATTATCGTCCGCGCCACGCTGGACGTCGCCGGCAGCATCACCGCCGCCGCCGCGCTGAGCTTTATCGGCCTCGGCGTGACGCCGCCCACGCCGGAGTGGGGCTGCATGCTCAACCAGGCGAAGCAGTACATCACCAGCTTCGACAAGTGGTATATCGTGGCCTTCCCCGGCATCATGATAATGCTCACCGTCTTCGCCCTCAACCTCTTCGGCGACGGCCTGCGCGACGCCTTCGACCCGCGCTCGAAGAACTGAGGCGGCCAGGCAGAAAGGACAGCTATTGAAATGGAAGCTCTGCTCAAGGTAGAAAACCTCGTCGTCCACTACGAGACGCACAACGCGGTCGTGGAGGCGGTCAACGACGTCTCCTTCGAGATAATGCCCGGCCAGACCCTCGGCCTCGTCGGCGAGACGGGCGCGGGCAAGACCACCATCGCCCTCGCCATCATGTCCCTGCTGCCCAAGTACACGGGGCACATTATCCAGGGCGGCATAGAGTTCGGCGGCAAGGACCTCGCAAAGCTCTCGCAGCGCGAGATGCGCTCCATCCGCGGGCGCGACATCTCGATGATATTCCAGGACCCCATGAGCGCGCTGAACCCGGTCATGCCGGTCGGCGAGCAGATTGCCGAGCTGATACGCCTGCACCAGCGCGTCTCCCGCGCGGAGGCGGCCAAGAGGGCGCGCGACATACTCAAGAAGGTCGGCATCCAGCCGGACCGCGCCGGGGAATACCCGCACCAGTTCTCCGGCGGCATGAAGCAGCGCGTGGTCATCGCGATGGCCCTGGCCTGCAACCCGAAGCTGCTCATCGCCGACGAGCCGACGACCGCGCTGGACGTCACTATTCAGGCCCAGGTGCTCGAGCTCATACGCGAGCTCAAGGACGAGTCGGGCACCTCCATGCTGCTCATCACCCACGACCTCGGCGTCGTGGCCGAGACCTGCGACACCGTGGCGGTCATATACGCCGGCGAGATTGTCGAGCTCGGCACGCTTGAGGACATCTTCGACCACGCCGCCCACCCCTACACCCAGTGTCTCTTCGCCACCATACCGAGCCTGGACAAGGATGTGGAGCGGCTCCAGCCGATAACCGGCCCGGCGGTCAACGCCGCCGACCTGCCCGAGGGCTGCAGCTTCTGCGAGCGCTGCCCCAAGGCGCTCGAGCTCTGCAGGACGCACGACCCGCACAGGGTTGAGGTCTCCTCCGGGCACATAGTCAAATGCGTGCTGGCCGAGCAGGGCCTGCTCGATTGAATACGCCGTTCCGGCGGGAATGAGAGGCGCATATGTCAGTTATTCTGGAAACAAAGAACCTGCGCAAATACTTCAAGACGCCCCACGGCTACCTGCACGCCGTCGAGGACGTGAGCCTGCAGATAAACCGCGGCGAGACGATGGGCATCGTCGGCGAGAGCGGCTGCGGCAAGTCGACGCTGGGCCGCACGATACTCCACCTGCTCGAGCCCACGGGCGGCGAGATTTGGTTTGACGGCGAGAACATCACCGGCGTGCGCGGCAAGCAGCTCAAGGAGCTGCGCCGCCATATGCAGATTATCTTCCAGGACCCCTTCTCCTCGCTCAACCCGCGCATGACGGTCGGCGAGATAATAGGCGAGCCGCTGAAGATATACCGCGTGACGAAGTCCAAGGAGGAGTATCACAGGCGCATTACGGAGCTCATGGACCTCGTCGGCCTCGCGCAGAGGAACATCAACAGCTATCCGCACGAGTTCGACGGCGGCCGCCGCCAGCGCATAGGCATCGCCCGCGCGCTGTGCCTGAACCCGAGCTTCATCGTCTGCGACGAGCCGGTCTCGGCCCTCGACGTGAGCATACAGGCGCAGATACTGAACCTGCTCCAGGAGCTGCAGGAGGAGCTGGGCCTGACGCTCATGTTCATCACCCACGACCTCTCCGTCGTGCGGCACATCTCGCAGCACATCTGCGTCATGTACCTCGGCCAGCTGGTGGAGAAGGCCCCGGCCAAGGAGCTCTTCGTCAAAAACTACCACCCGTACACCCGGGCGCTGCTCTCGGCCATACCCATCCCGTCCATACATGTCGAGCGCGAGCGCGTGCCGATAAAGGGCGAGCTGAGCTCGCCGATAAACCCCAAGCCCGGCTGCCGCTTCGCAAGCCGCTGCCCCTACGCCAAGGACGTCTGCCGAGAGGCCACGCCCGAGCTGCGCGAGATAAGCCCCGAGCACTTCACCGCCTGCCACTTTGCGCTCGAGCTGTAACCGGAATGTCTGTCGGCCCCGCGCCGGACATTTAAATATCCCCAACAGGAGTCAGAGGAGGATGAAAATGAAAGTTCACAAACGCGTACTAACCCTTGTCCTGGCCCTCGTCATGCTGCTGGCGCTCGCCGCCTGCGGCGGAGAGAGCGGCGGAGAGGAGACCGGCGGCCCCGAGACGGGCGAGGTCAAGGACACCATCACCGTCGCCGTCAACGCCGAGCCCTCAGTGCTCGATCCCCCGAACCAGCAGAGCGCCACCGCCGGCATGGTAAACGTGCAGATTTTTGAGGGCCTCGTCCGCCTGGACAACGAGACCGGCGAGATAGTCCCCTGCCTGGCCGAGAGCTGGGAGCAGATTGACGACTACACCATACGCTTCCACCTGCGCGACGACGTCTATTTCCACGACGGCAGCAAGCTCACCGCCGAGGACGTCAAGTTCACCTTCGACCGCGGCGCAGTGGCCCCGATGAAGGCCATGATTTTCGAGCCCTTCGACACCTCGAAGACCAAGATTATAGACGAGAACACCATTGAGCTGGGCACCAAGGACGTGTTCCCGCCCTTCCTGACCTACCTCACCAACAACGCCACCCTCATCGTCAGCAAGAACGCGGTCGAGGCCGCGGGCAGCGACGAGGTCTTCGGCCGCAACCCCGTCGGCACCGGCGCCTACAAGTTTGTCGAGTGGATAGCGGGCGACCGCATCGTCCTCGAGCGCAACGAGGAGTACTGGGGCGAGCTGCCCGAGTTCAAGAACCTCGTGATTCGCACGATAACCGACGACACCACCCGCGCCATGGCCCTCGAAAACGGCGAGATAGACATCGCCTACAAGCTGGCCCCGGCCCAGATGGAGATGCTCGCGGGCAGCGAGACCTCCGACATCGTCTCCTTCCCCGGCTACGCCACCGAGTACTGCGCCCTCAACGAGGCCTACGAGCCGCTGAGCGACGTGCGCGTCCGTCAGGCCATGCGCTACGCCCTCGACCTCGACACCATGACCGAGATAGCCTTCGGCAACGGCGTCGTGGCCGACGGCCCGGTCATGCCGAACATCTCCTGCTATGTGCCGCCCGCGGAGGGCCAGGAGTATGGGCAGGACATCGAGAAGGCCAAGGCGCTCATGAAGGAGGCCGGCTATGAGAACGGCTTCGACCTCACGATAGCCGTCAACGAGAACATCCAGCGCAGCACCATGGCCGAGATGCTGGCCAACTCCTGGAAGGAAATCGGCATAAACGCCACCGTCCAGACCATTGAGTTCTCCACCCTCGTTGAGGACATGTACGCCGGCAACACCCAGGCCTTCATCATGGGCTTCACCGCCGGCGGCGACGACGGTTCCTTCTTCGGCGACATGTTCATGACCGACAACGATTCCAACTGGATTGCGTACAGCAACCCCGAGCTCGACGAGCTCTTTGAGCTGGCCGCCGTCGAAATGGACCCCGAGGTCCGCAACGGATACTACGCCGAGGCCCAGTACATCCTGCGCGAGGATATGCCCTGGATAAGCCTGCGCTTCACGGACAACATCTTCGGCATGTCCAAGGAGCTGACCGGCCTCGACCCCGACCCCGAGTTCTACTGCGAGTTCCGCTTCGTCAAGTCCCGGTAACATCCGGCAGAGTCCGCCTGCACGGCCCTCGGGCCGTGCAGGCTTTACGGAAAGGAGAGAAAAGATGAGAACAGCGCCCATGCTGCAATTCCCTCTCGACGAGTATGAGCAGAGGATAAACAGCCTCTATTCCGTGCTCGAAAAGGGCGGCTTTACCGCAGCTCTTATGACCAACGAGGATAACCTCCGCTATTTCTGCGACTACCGCTCCGCGCTCTGGAACAACGAGTATGAGAGCCCGGCGATGCTTGTCGCCGTCCCCGGCCGGCTCGTCCTCGTGACCTCGACGCGCACGGTGCAGACCGCGCTCGCCACCTGCTGCCTGGACGAGGGCGACATCTTCGCCTACGACGGCTTCGGCGAGGCCGCCTGCCCCGAGGCCCTGGCCCCGGCGATTGTCGACACGCTCAGGAAGCTCGGCGCCGTCTCCGGCAAGCTCGGCACCGAGATCGGCCCCATGAGCCGGATGCGCATAACCTATAACGACCGCGCGGCCATTTTCGACGCGCTGCCCGGGCTGGAGTCCGCGGACGTCTCCGTGCCCGTCCTGGACGTCCGCGGCTTGAAGTCGCCGCGCGAGCTTGAGATAATGCGCGAAAACTGCCGCATGGCCGTCGACGCCTTCAAGATTGCGGCGGACAAGGTGGTGCTCGGCGAGACGACCGAGGAGGACTTCTACCACAACTACGCCGCCGCCTCCTACGACCTGGGCGCGGACGACTTCGCGCTCCAGCTCGTCGTCGAGTTCGGGCCCGACCGCATGCAGCCGAACGGCGTCGCCGGCCCGCGCGTATACTCCGACCCCGACTGGTGCATCTTCGCCGACAGCGGCCCGACGCTCAAGGGCTACGCCTCCGACATGATACGCATGGCCAAGCTCGCGCCCCCCACCGCGGAGCAGCAGCGGCTCATGGACATAGTCCTCGGCTGCCACGCGCTTGTCGTGCCCATGATAAAGCCGGGCACCACCTTTAAGGAGGTCGTCGAGGCCAGCGACAATTATATGCGCGAAAAGGGCGCGGACGGCTTCTGCATGACCATCGGCCTTCTCGGCCACGGCTTCGGCCAGGACGTGCACGAGCCGCCTATGATCACCCTCAGCACGGAGGGCTGCTTTAAGAAGGGCATGGTGTTCACTCTTGAGCCGACCCTGCTCCATCCCACCGAAGGGCAGTTCGCCATTGAGAACAACTACACGGTGACGGAAGACGGCTGCGAGCTCCTGACGCCGCAGCTTCAGGGCTTCTATATCCCCGAGCGCTCCTGAAGGAAGTGAGGTAATAGATAATGCGTCAATCCCCGATGCTTTGTTATCCGGTGGCCGAGTTTGAAACGCGAATGGCCAACGCCGCACAGAAAATCAAGGACGCGGGCCTTACCTGCATCATGGGCTCCACCAAGGCGGTCGTCTGCTACCTGACCGGCCTGAGCTCCGTCGTCTGGTGCAGCAAGGCCGGCACTCCGGGCCTGATGTACCTCGGCGCGGACGGGCACTACGGCGTAATGAACTCCTATACGTCCGTGGACGCCGCGCTCTACTCCACCTGCATGGAGCCCGAGGACTTCTTCAACTATGACTACTCCGGCCGCAACGGCATAGCCACCAACCTCTTTGACGCCATGTGCTACACCCTGCGCCACTTCGGCTACGACAAGGGCAAAATAGGCTGCGAGCTCGGCGCGGGCTTCCACCTGCACATGCCCCTCAGCCTGTACGAGTCGCTGAGGGCGGAGTTCCCGGAGCTGGAGTTCGTCGACGCGAGCGAGCTTATCTGGGACATCCTCTCCGAGAAGTCCGAGGCCCAGATTGCCGACTGCCGCGAGGCCGAGGCAATCAACCTCCGCGCCGTCGCCGCCGGCATGGAATACGTAAAGCCCGGCGCCATGACCGAAATGGAGCTCTATAAAGAGATAGCCAAGGCCGGCTATCTCGCGGGCAGCGAACACTTCACCTACATGAGCCTGGTCTCCGGCGCGGAGCGCTCGCTCTGCGTGGGCTGCCCGGCCTCCGAAACCGAGCTCATCTCCGCGGAGCCCGGCACCGTCATCCGCGTCGAGGGCGCGGCCAAGCGCCACGAGCTCAACGTGCCCTTCGCCGCCAACCTCGTCGTGGGCGGCGTGCAGGCCGCGCAGGCCCCGGCCTGGGAGCTCGCCCAGGGCATGATAGACGCCGCCCTCTCCGCCGTCAGGGCCGGGGCGAGCGCCGGCAGCGTCGCGGAGGCCATGGACGCCTTCGCCGCCGCCTCGGGCAGGTCCGACTGGGTCGTACAGCCCGGCTTTGCCGGCTCCGGCTTCGGCTGGGGCCGCGTCGACGGGCCGCTGCTCCGCGCGGGCAGCGAGTATGTCCTGCGCCCCGGCATGACGCTCAGCCTGACCGCCTCCGTCCGCAGCGAGGCCGTCGGCATGCTTATCCTTCGCCAGAACGTCGTCGTGACGGCGGAGGGCTGCGAATTCCTGGGCGGCAAAACCACCGAACCCCTTATCGTCTGAACCCGTCTCACCGCGCCGGGATGCCGCTGGCATCCCGGCTGTTTTTCCCCGCGGGCTCTTGCGCGGCCGTGGTAGAATAGAGTCATGGCGCAGTAAAAGCGACAAAATTCCCGGAGGCTTCAGCTATGAGTACAAAGAGCGAAAAACAAAGCGCCCCGCGCGGCCCCCTCGGACGTCTCGCGGGGAGGTTTCTCGACCTCAACCTGGCCGCGAAAATCTCGCTGATGTTCTCGGGTATAATCCTCATCGTGCTCGTCTTCACGGCGCTGGTGCTCTCGAAGAGCTCCGTGAACTTCGTCCGCGCCGAGCAGGACGCGCGCTGCATCCAGGCGCTAAGCTACGTGCGCATACTCATAGAGAAGGACCAGCGGTATATAGACGGCCTCACGGAGTACTACACGACCTCCGCCGAGGCGCAGAAGCTTGTGAACGACTCCAACGCCGGCCTGCCCGTCTCCCAGGCCGGGGCGCAGGACCTGCTCATGAGCGCGCGCTTCAAGCTCTACCTGCTCAGCGTGGTGTTCTACAATCTGGAGGGCGAGCCCATCGCCTACGTCTCCATCGACAACTCCCGCGGCCCTCTCCCTCAGGCCGGCACGGAGGAGGAGCGGCCCTTTGAGCGGCTTATGGACTCCAGCCGCAGCGAGGAGTGGGAGTATATCCCGCAGTACTCCGGCTCCTTCATGGAGCTCGACCACTCGCCCAAGCTGGCGCTGTGGAAGAAGATGGACGACCTCAACACCCAGCGCACCATAGGCGTCGTCGCCGTCACGCTGGACGTGCGCAAGCTGCTCGGCGCGGACGACTCCGCCGCGCCGTCGAACGTCCTGCTGCTCTCCCGCGACGGGCAGGTCGTCCTCAACCGGAGCGGCCTGGAGGTCTCGGAGAGGCTCTGCGAGCAGCTCTGCGGGGCCGCGGGGAGCGAGCCGCAGGTGCTCGAGGCCGAGCTCTCCGGGCAGGAGCGGAAGATTTACTACGAGGCCTGCTCCGGCACGCCCTTCATAAGCTGCATAATCGAGGAGGACAGCGGCCCGCTCTGGAGCGAGACCTCGCTGATTCGCTCCGCGCTGCTCATAATCTGCCTCTTCCTCGTGGCGATGCTGCCGCTCACGCGGGTGCTCGTGACCATGCTCACGCGGCCGCTGGCCAAGCTCTCGGAGAGTATGCTGCGCTTCTCCCGCGGCGACTACAACGCCAAGGCGGACTTCAGGTACGGCGACGATATCGGCCGCCTCGGCCGCGTCTTCAACCACATGGTCGAGGAGAACCGGCGGCTTGTCGAGCTCAACTACGTGCTCAAGCTGCAAGAGAAGGAGGCCGAGCTATCCATGCTGCAGATGCAGATTAACCCGCACTTCCTCTACAACATGCTGAACACGGCCTACTGGTGCGCGCTCAAGAACAAGGACGAGCCGACGGCCGGCATCATGTACAAGCTCGGGCAGTTCTTCCGCGTCGGCCTGGGCCGCCGCGACCTGGGCAGCGGCGGCGAGCTCGACAGCGTGGGCAACTGCGTCAACCTCGTGCGCTATTACCTCGAGCTGCAGCAGTGCCGCTACGGCAGCCGCCTCCAGTGGACGATAGACGCCGACCCCGAGATGTACGGCGAGCTCATGCCCAAGCTCATACTGCAGCCCCTCGTCGAGAACAGCATCGTCCACGGCATGGACAGCGGGAAGCCGGACTTCTCCGTGCGCCTCAGCGCGCGCATGTCCGCCGGCCGCGACCGCCTCATCTTCTCCATAGAGGACAACGGCGTCGGCTTCCCCGAGGAGCTGCTGGAGCGCTGGCCCGACGGGCTGGATGAATACCTCGGCTCCGACCGCTCCGCCGCCGACGGGCAGCGCCTCGCGCTGCGAAATATATACGAGCGGCTTCGGATACGCTATCAGGGCCGGGCGGAGTTCTGCCTGCGCAGCCTGCCCGAGGGCGGCGCGGGCGTATACATGGATCTGCCCAACGACTACAGGGAGGCGAACAGGAATGGTAAAAATTCTGCTGGCTGACGACGAGATTGAGACGCGCGACAACATAATCTCCTGCATCGACTGGGCCGGGAACGGCCTCGAGCTTGTCGGCGCGGCCGCCGACGGCGGCGAGGCGCTGGAGCTCATAAAGCGCCTCTCGCCGGACGTAGCCATCCTAGACATATACATGCCCAGGCTGAACGGCCTCGAGGTCATAGAGCGCTGCCGCGCCGAGCTGGCGGAGCCGCCGGCCTTCATCATCGTCAGCGGGTACAGCGACTTTGCCTACGCCCGGCAGGCCATAAGGCTCAAGGTGGAGGAATACCTGCTCAAGCCCTTCCGGCCCCGCGAGCTCATGGACGCCGTGCAGCGCGCCCTGCTGCAGCTCGAGCTCCGGCTCGGCACGGCGGGCAGCGACTTCTTCAGCTTCGTGCTCGACTGCCAGGGCAAAAGCCCCTCGTCCGCCCCGGGGCGCTACTCCCTCAGGCGCGAGCGGCAGGTGCTCAACGCCATCGCCGTCGGCACGTCGGAGGACGCCGAGCGCAGCGTGGACGAGTTCCTCGCCGACTGCGTCCTGGGCCAGGACGTCTCGACCGCGCTCAACTACGGCGAGCTGCTGTATTTCGAGATATGCCGCCTGGTCATGGAGCGCACGGGCCGCTTCCCCACGGAGAACGTGTTCTTCAGCAGCGGCTGGACGCGCGAGGGCGTCTACGGCCAGCTTTCGGACGCTCTGCGCCGGGCCGCGCACGACGCGCAGGAGCTCATAAGCCGGGGCAAGAACCGCTCCGCCGTCATCGTCTCCGCGGTGGATTATATCGAGGAGCACTACGCCGAGGATTTGACGCTGAGCAAGATTGCCGGCGCCGTCTTCGTCTCCCCTCCCTACCTGAGCAACCTCTTCAAGGAGAAGATGGGCCTCAACCTGACGCTGTACATCCACCAGGTCCGCATAGCCGCGGCCAAGAAGCTCCTGACCGACAGCTCGATGAGCCTCCAGCAGATAGCCGAAGCCGTCGGCTACCGCCACGAAAAGCACTTCATGCAGATTTTCAAAAAGCTCACCGACATGACCCCCTCCCAGTTCCGCTTCAAGAAAAAAGGATAAAAAGGCCGCCCATGCGGGCGGCCTTTTTCCTGCCGATAAAATTTCCGGAAATCCGGGAGGCTGCCCACGGGGCAGCCTCCTTCTTTTCCTTCTTCAGCCGAACTTGCGGTCGGTGGGCATAATGGTCTGATACTTCCTGCCGCCCAGGGCGGCCTCGAACTCGTCGCGAACCTTCTTGAGCGCCTCGGGCTTCTCATAGAGGTCTATGAGCACGCCGCCGAGGACCTTGGCCGCGGTGTGCATGCCGCGGTGGGCGAGGGCGCTCTTGCCGACGACGGTGGTGGTCCAACCGTGGCCCACGCTGCCGATGGTGGCGCAGCAGACACGCGCCTGGCTTATCGGCGTGACATAGCTGACGTCGGCGACGTCCGTGGAGCCGCGCGCGGGCTTGCGCTTGTCCTCATTGAAGCTGTAATCTATGGGCGTGGGCGCGTCGGGCGTGGTTCCGCACTTTTTGAAGACCTCGGCGTATTCAAGCTCCTCCGGCGTATACTCTATGGGCAGCAGGGGCCGGAAGTTCTCGATGATGAGGTCGTCCATGGCGTCGTTGCTGACGAAGTCCTTGTAGGCGCTGACGATATAGGGCTCGCAGAAGGTGGTCTCGGTCATCATGGCCGCGCCGCGGGCGACCTTGAGGACGCGCTTGTAGAGCTCCTCCATGTAGTCAGCCTTGGCCGCACGGACGACGAACTGGGCCTCGGCGGTGTGCTGCACAACGTTGGGCGCCGCGCCGCCGGTGTTGAGGATGGAGTAGTGGATACGCGCGGTGGGCAGCATATGCTCGCGAAGGTACTGGACGCCGGTGCAGGTGAGCTCGAGCGCGTCGAGGGCGCTGCGGCCGTTCCAGGGCTCGCCGGAGGCGTGCGCCGCCTTGCCCTCGAAGCGGAAGTTGACGGTTATCTGCGCGAGGCCGGTGTTGTCCATTGCGTTGTCCGCGCTCGGGTGCCAGGAGACGGCGGCGTCCACGTCGTCAAAGGCGCCGTGAGCGGCCATAATGACCTTGCCTCCGCCGCCCTCCTCGGCGGGACAGGCGTAGTAGCGCAGGGTGCCCTTTACGCCGTTGGCCTCCATATAGCGCTTGAGCGCGCAGGCGGCCTCTATGCTGCCGGAGCCGAGCAGGTTGTGACCGCAGGCGTGGCCGCTGCCGCCGGGAACTATCGGCCTCTGCTCGGGCACGTCCGCGGCCTGGCTCTGGCCGGCCAGGGCGTCGTTCTCGCCCAGAATCGCGAGGATGGGCCTTCCGGAGCCGTACTCGGCGATGAAGGCGGTCTCCAGCCCGGCGACGGGAGTGGTGATTCGAAAGCCGTCCTTCTCCATATACTCGCGCTGGAGCTTGGTGGATTTGTACTCGTGGAAGCAGAGCTCGGCGTAATCCCATACGGCGTCGCTCATGTCCTCAAAGTCCTTTTTGCGCTCCTCTACAAAGTTATAGAACTGTTCCTTAGCCATTTCTTATCTCCCTTCTGTGCGGGTTCTGCGAAAATTACGAAAGCCGTTCGCGCTTGGTGCGGGCGTTGTCACGCACGGCGTATACGATGAAGATGACCAGCAGGGCGGCGCCGAGGGCGGCGAGGAAATAGAAGGTGCTCGAGTAGCCGATGTTGTCTATCATTGCGCCGCAGAGCGTGGTCGCCACGATGGAAAACAGGTCCTGCCCGAACAATATCGTGCCTGAGACGGCGCCCTGCTCGCTTGCCGGTGCTCGTTTCATCGCCATTATCTTGAGGGGCATGGTGTAGTAGCGGGTGATGAAGTAAATCATTATCGCGGTGCTGAAGGCGCCCTGTTCATGCGCCGTGGCCAGCAGAAAGGGCGCGACAGCCTGTCCGGCGAAGGACACGACAATCAACACGGCGGGGTTCATGAAGTCGCAGACGAAGCCGACGACTATCGAGAGCACGCCGAAGATGGTGCCGCCGAGCGTCGCGGGGCCGAGGTAGTCGAGGCCGAGCGAGTTGGCGAAGTCGGGCATAAAGTTCGCGTCCATGTTGTACATGATGTACTGCGCGCCGTTGAGCAGGGCAAGCGGCAGGGCTACCATGCTCAGGCCGAGGAAGGAGCGGCGCTTGGAGTGTTTTTTCTCCACGCTCTTTTCGGCGACCTTCTCCTGAATCTCGTTTACGTTCTTCTGGAACTTGCTGCCGTCCATGGCCAGGACGAGCACGACGGAGACTATCTGGATGCCGAAGGCTATCCAGGCGGGGACAAGCGACGCGCCGAAGCGGTTGAAGAGCTCCGCGCCCAGCGGCCTCGCCGAGGCGGTTATGACCGTCATGCCGCCCTCAAAGATGGCGTAGGCGCTGCCCATGGCCTTCTTGTCCACTGATTTCGCCAGCAGGGCCGGGGAGGCGACGCCGACGAAGGACCAGACCACGCCGTCGAAGAAGAAGGATATCCACATGCCCACCTCGTTGTTGAGGTAGGTGTACATCAGGCAGCTTATGGCCTTGAGTACGGAGGCCACGATGAGAATCCCCTTGACCTTGTCCTGCCTGCGGTCGACCAGCGTGCCGGCCGGCGTGCGTGTGACAAGGCCGATAATCAGGAAGAACGACGTCAGCATACCCAGTATGGTGGCCGAGAGGCCCACCTCGTTGAGCACCGCAAGGCTGCGGAAGCCGTTTTTGAAATAGGTTGAGTACATGTTGAGCGTATAGAAGCCCATGATAAGCAGCGCGTTCCGGCTGACTATGGTCTTGAATCCGCTCCCCACTTCCCTCCAGCTGAATTTTGACATCGGTTACACCTCGCTCTGATTTTTTGTGTGAGAACGCGGGTGAGGCGCCTCGCCGCTCCCACTCCGGCGATTTGCCCAAAATGCTGAGTTTTTTATTCTTGCGGCCACATGATATGTGTATTATGCCATGTGACTCTTTAATCTGTCAGTGATGAAAAGAGTAAAACGAACTTGACTGCTTGGTAAAAAAGCATTGAAATTCGAGCGTTTTGGGTGTATAATTCTCGAAAATTGCCGTTGGAGGGACATATATGACACGTTTGCAGCTTGAATACGTCCTCAGCTGCGCGGAATTGGGCTCCGTTTCCAAGGCTGCGAAGGCGCTTCTGACCACCACCTCGAACCTCAGCAAGATGCTGCGCTCGCTTGAGGACGAGCTGGGCTTCGAGATATTCCGGAAGGGTCCGCGCGGCCTGGAGCCGACGGACAGGGGCCGGTCCTTCCTCAAGCACGCCACGGCCATCACCAAGGAGTATAAGCTCATAGACAGCCTGCATCCCAGCCGCCGCAGCAATCATTTCTCCTGCGTATGTATGCAGATCCCTCACTGCTTTGAGGCCTTTGAGCGCCTGTGCAGGATGTACCAGGGCGGCGAGAGCATGGATTTCACTCTGTCGATAGACTACTTCCCCTCCTGCGTGGACAGGGTCGCCGGGCGGCGCTGCGACCTCGGCGTCATCACCATGCCCTACCTTGTGGATGAGATACAGCGCGAGGAGCTTGCGAACCGCGGGCTGAAGGTTGAGCATCTCACCCGGCAGACGCTTAACGTCAACCTGCGCCGCGGCCACCCGGCGCTCGAGGGCTGGACGCCCGGCGAGCCCTTTGACT
>DVJK01000109.1 GCA_018716795.1 Candidatus Scatomorpha merdipullorum
ATCATCCTGCGCTCCAACGTCATCGCCGCGCTGCGCCGCAGCATGACCGAGCACGGCTTCATGGAGATAACGACGCCCATACTCACCGTCTCCAGCCCAGAGGGCGCGCGCGACTACCTCGTACCTGCGCGCAACCACCCGGGCAAGTTCTACGCCCTGCCGCAGGCGCCGCAGCAGTTCAAGCAGCTCCTTATGGCCAGCGGCTTCGACCGCTATTTCCAGATAGCCCCCTGCTTCCGCGACGAGGACGCGCGCGCCGACCGCTCCCCCGGCGAGTTCTACCAGCTCGACATGGAGATGGCCTTCGCGAGCCAGGAGGACGTCTTCGAGGTGCTCGAGGATGTGCTGCCGCCAATCTTCGCGGAGTTCGGCAAGTTTAACCGCGCGAGCAGCGCGCCCTTCGCGCGAATACCCTATGTCGAGGCGCTCGAGAAGTACGGCACGGATAAGCCGGATCTGCGCATCGACCTCACGGCCACGGACGTTACGGAGCTCGTCGGCGGCTGCGGCTTCGGCCCCTTTGAGGGCGCCGTGGTCAAGGCCGTGCCCGCGAGCGGCTTTACCGGCACGCGCAAGCAGATTGACAAGCTCTGCGCCGACGCCGAGGTGGTGAGCGGCAACAAGGCCTATTGGGTGCGCGTGGACGAAAGCGGCGAGCTCGTCGGCGGCATCGCGAAGTTCCTCGCGCCCATGAAGGACGCCTTCGTCTCCGCTCTGCGCCTCGCGCCGAACACGCTCGTGGTATTCGCCGCGGGCAAAAAATCCGCCGCGCAGAAGACCGCCGGCGCGCTCATAAAGCTGCTCGGCGCGCTCTGCCCCGAGCACATGGACGCGGAGCAGTACGCCTTCTGCTGGATTGTGGACTTCCCCATGTACGAGATAGGCGAGGAGAGCGGCGAGATGGAATTCTGCCACAACCCCTTCTCCATGCCCAAGGGCGGGCTCAAGACCCTGCTGGCCGCCGAGCGCGGCGAGATAGACCCGCTCACCATAACCGCCGACCAGTACGACCTCGTCTGCAACGGCGTGGAGCTCAGCTCCGGCGCGGTGCGGAACCACGACCCCGAGATTATGATAAAGGCCTTCGAGATGGTGAAGCTCGGCGAGGAGGACGTCAAGGCCAAGTTCCCGGCCATGTACAACGCCTTCTGCTACGGCGCGCCGCCGCACGCGGGCATAGCTCCGGGCGTCGACCGCATGGTCATGCTGCTCGCCGGCGAGGACTCCATACGCGAGATTATCCCCTTCCCCATGAACAAGAACGCCCAGGACCTCATGATGGGCGCGCCCGGCGAGGTCACGCAAAAGCAGCTTGACGAGCTGCACATAGCGATTGTCAAGGACGAAAAGAGCGAATAATGCACGAGAGCCCGGCCCGCGCCGGGCTCTTGCGCCGCCGGGAGGCGGTCAGCGGCGGAGCTTGCAGCATTCCGTTGACGGCGGGCGCGCGCTGTGGTAGTATTTTGGTAGAAAACCGCGATTGGAGGCCGCCAAATGCATAACCGCGTACTTGAAAAGTTCCGCGCCGGGGAAAAGAGCCTCGGCACCTTCACGCACCTGCTCAGCGCGAACGCCGTTGAGGCGCTGGCGTACACCGGGCTTGACTACGTCGTCATCGACATGGAGCACAGCATCATCGCCGCCGAGCACGCCGCCGAGCTCGTCTCCACGGCGGACGGGGCCGGGCTCGCGCCCTTCGTGCGCGTCGACGCCATACAGCGCAGCCCCGTTTTGAAGATGCTCGACGCGGGCGCGGCGGGCCTCATCGTGCCCGGGCTCGAGACCGTGGACGAGGCGAGGAAGCTCGTCGAGTTTGCGAAGTTCGCCCCGCTCGGCAACCGCGGCTACTGCCCGAGCCGCGACGGCGGTTGGGGCATGGCGGACTGCTATGAGGGCGGGCTCACCGCGTACATGGCCCGCGCGAACGAGAACACGCTGCTCCTGCCACAGTGCGAGACCGCCGGCTGTCTCGAGCACATTGAAGAGATTTGCGCCCTCGAGGGCATAGACGGCATCTTCATCGGGCCCTTCGACCTCTCGATAGCCCTCGGCATCCCCGGCGACTTCGCCGACGAGCGGCACATAAACGCCGTCGCGCACGTCCTCGACGTGTGCAAAAAGCACGGCAAGCTCGCCGTCATGTTCTGCGGCACGGCCGAGGCCGCGAAGGGCTACTTCGCGCAGGGCTTCGACTCCGTCACCATGTCGCTCGACATCGCCGTGCTCGCCGACGCCTTCAGGGCGGTTGTGAACACCGCGCTCAATTGAAGCAAGGCCCCGCCGCGCCCGGCGGGGCTTTTTTAAGTTTTGACCCAAAGTGAGGAGGGGGAGGCATGGTATCAAGAATCCGCTCGCTGGGCATACGCGGCGTGGGCGGCTATGAGGTCGGCGTGGAGTGTGCCACCTCGCGCGGAATGCCGGAATTCAACATCGTCGGCCTGCCGGACACGGCAGTCAAGGAGGCGCGAGACCGCGTGCGCGCGGCCATAAAGAGCTCCGAGCTCTCCTTTCCCGTCTCGCGGATAACGGTGAACCTCGCGCCGGCGGACACGAGGAAGGCCGGCACGCTCTACGACCTGCCCATGCTGCTGGGCATCCTGGCCGCGTCGGGAGAGATTAAGGAGCCGCCCGGCGACTGCGCCTTCATCGGCGAGCTCTCCCTGGCCGGGGAGCTCCGGCCCGTGCGCGGCGCGCTGCCCATGGCGCTCGCGGCGAGGAGGCTGGGCATAAGGCGGCTCTTCGTGCCCGAGGACAACGCCGGCGAGGCCGCCTTCGCCGAGGGGCTGGAGGTCTACGGCGCGCGGAGCGTGAAGCAGCTCCTGGCCTACTTCCGCGGCCGCGAGGAGCTTGAGCCCGCCTCGCTGCCCAGGCCCGGGGCCTTCCGCCGCGCCACGGAGGACTTCGCCGAGGTCAAGGGCCAGGCCAATGTCAAGCGCGCGCTGGAGGTCGCCGCCGCGGGCGGGCACAACGTGCTCATGGTCGGCCCGCCGGGCGCGGGGAAGAGCATGCTCGCCAAGCGCATCCCCGGCATACTGCCGGACATGAGCCGGGAGGAGATGCTACAGACCACGGAGATATACTCCGTCGCCGGGCTCACGAGCCGGGAAAACCCCGTCATAGGCCTCCGGCCCTTCCGCTCGCCGCACCACAGCATCTCCGCCGCGGCGATGTCCGGCGGCGCGCAGCTCCAGCCGGGCGAGATAAGCCTCGCGCACAACGGCGTCCTCTTCCTCGACGAGCTGCCGGAGTTCCACCGCGACGTGCGCGAGACGCTGCGCCAGCCGCTTGAAGACGGGATTGTCACCGTCGTGCGCGCGGCGGGCTCGGTCGCGTATCCGAGCCGCTTCATGCTCGTCTGCGCGATGAACCCCTGCCGCTGCGGCTGGTACGGACACCCGACGCACAGGTGCAGCTGCACGCCGACGGAGCTGAAAAAATACCGCGCGCGGGTCTCCGGCCCGCTCCTCGACCGGATTGACATCTGCGTCGAGGTGCCCGCGCTCGAGTATGAGGAGCTCTCGGGAAGGGCGGAGGCCGAGCCTTCCTCCGAGATAAAAAAGCGCGTCGACGCCGCGCGGCAGCTCCAGCGCGAGCGCCTTGAGGGGAGCCGCGCCGACTGCAACGCCCACATGGGCCCCAAGGACCTGGAGCGCTTCTGCGCGCTCACGCCGGAGTGCTCGGCGCTCATGGAGCAGGCCTACAAGGCCATGGGCCTCACCGCCCGCAGCTATGACCGCATCCTCCGCGTCGCCCGCACGATAGCCGACCTCGCCGGCAGCGAGGAGATAGCCCCAGCCCACCTCGCCGAGGCGATACAGTACCGCACGCTCGACTTGGGCACGGAGGAGTGAGAAACGGCGCAAAATGTTGCCGAAAACCGCCCGGAATTTTTTTCGGGCGGTTGCTTTGTTTGGCCTCCTGTGATAGAATATGCTGAAAACTTATGCGAACACAATTCAAGGTGATATTTTGAAGGACATTATACTACTCAAGCAGGGCGAGGTCGTGCTCAAGGGCCTCAACAAGCGGTACTTTGAGCAGAAGCTGCTCACGAACATCCGCAAGCGGCTCAAGCCGCTGGGCAATTTCCGCGTCTACTGCGTGCAGTCTACCGTATACGTCGAGCCGGAGGACGAGAGCGCCGACATGGACGAGGCCTTCGAGGCCATGCGCCACGTCTTCGGGATAATCGCGCTCACGCGCGCGGCGGCCTGCGAGAAGAACGAGGACGCCATCTTCGAAAAGGCGCGCGAATATCTCCGCGAGGACATGGAGAACGCGAAAAGCTTCAAGGTGGAGACCCGCCGCTCGGACAAGAGCTTCCACATGACCAGCATCCAGCTGAGCCAGTAC
>DVJK01000110.1 GCA_018716795.1 Candidatus Scatomorpha merdipullorum
GACGCCGACGGCAACGAGATTGCAAAGGACGGGCTGGAGTTCGATTTCGACACCGTCACCGTCACCATCCCGATAAGCAAGGTCAAGGACGTGCCCATCTACGTGAACCTCATCGAGGGCGCGGGCGCGACGCGCGAGAACACGAGCATCAAGCTCAGCGAGAGCTCCATCACCATTGCGGGCGACGCCGCCACGGTGGACGGGATAAACCGCATAGAGGTCGGCCCCGTCGACCTCACGAGCTTTGAGCTCACATATGAGGGCACGCTGGACGTCGTGCTGCCCAACGGCGTGGAGAACATCTCCGGCATTGAGGAGGTAGACGTCTCGCTCGAGGTCACCGGCCTCGCCGTGCGCGACTTCACGGTCACGAACATAAGCGACACCGGCCTCCCCGAGGGGTACAGCGCCGAGCTGGTCACGCACTCGCTCACCGTCCGCATACGCGGCCCGCAGGACGCGCTCGCGAACCTCAACTCCTCGAACATCCGCGCCGTGGCAGATCTCTCGAACACCACCGCCTCCGGCACGATGGACATTCCCAACGTGCAGATTGTAATCGACGGCGCGCTCAACTGCGGCGCTGTCGGGACGTACAGGCTGACATACAACATAAGCAGGTAACAGGAGGTAAGCATGACACAGTTTGCCGTTATCAAAAAGCTGACGGCCCCGGACAGGGCCGAGGTCGAGGTCCTGCGCGGCACCGCCTGCGGAGACAGCTGCGAGAGCTGCGGCGTCTGCCATTACGCAAGCAAGATACGCGTCGAGGCCCGCAACGACATAGGCGCGGAATTGGGCGACCGGGTGGAGATAGAGGCCACCACCTCCCGCATACTGGGCGCAGCGGTGCTCGTCTACGTGGTGCCCTTCGTGCTGTTCTTCGTCGGATACGCCCTCGCGGCGGCCCTCTCGCTGGGCGAGGGGCTGAGCATGGTCATAAGCTTCGCCTTCTTCGCCGTGGGCATGGGCGTGGCCGTGGCCGTCGGCCGCCGGCACAGGAAAAACCCGATTACGTACAACATCATAAGCGTTATAGGACACGAGGCGGCGTGATATGATAAGAAGCATGACAGGGTACGGCTCCGCCAAGGGCGAGGCCGCGGGGCTCTCCCTCAGCGTGGAGCTCAAGAGCGTAAATAACCGCTATCTCGACGTCTCCGTCAAGCTGCCCCGGGCGCTGCTCTTCGCTGAGGAGCCGATTAAAAAGGCCGTCGCGGCCCACATAAGCCGCGGCAAGGTGGACGTCTTCGTCACCGCCGACGCCTCGGGAGGCGACAGCGTGGAGGTGCGCGTGAACACCGCGCTGCTGCGCGGGTATATGGACGCGCTCACGAAGGTGCGCGACGAGTTCGGCCTCACCGACGACATGAGCCTCATGGGCCTCTGCCGCATGCCGGAGGTGCTGAGCACCGAGCGGCGCGAGCTTGACGCCGACGAGCTCACGGCCGGGCTGCTCGGCATCCTCGAGCAGGCCCTCGCCGGGTACGACGCCATGCGCGAGCGGGAAGGGGAGAAGCTGCGCGACGACGTGCTCTCCCGCCTCGAGGAGATAGGCCGCCTCACCGGGATAGTCGAGCAGCGCTCGCCCCAGACCGTCGCGGAATACCGCGCCCGGCTGGAGCAGAAGCTGCGCGAGGCCCTGGAGGGCCTGCCCATAGACGACGCGAGGATTCTCACCGAGTGCGCCGTCTTCGCGGACAAGGTCGCCGTCGACGAGGAGACCGTCCGGCTCCGCAGCCATATTTCCCAGCTGCGCGGCATGGCCGAGGGCGCCTCGCCGATAGGCCGGAAGATGGACTTCCTCATCCAGGAGCTCAACCGCGAGTCGAACACGATTGGTTCCAAGTGCCAGAGCGCCGACATTGCCCGCGTGGTCGTCGACCTCAAGGCCGAGATTGAGAAGATACGCGAGCAGATTCAGAACGTGGAGTGAGCGATGCTTGTAAACATAGGTTTCGGAAGCTTCGTCTCGTCCGAGCGGCTGGTCGGCGTCCTCAGCCCGGACTCCGCGCCGATAAAGCGCATGATGCAGGACGCGCGCGAGCGCGGCGCGCTTATCGACGCCAGCTACGGGCGCAGGACGCGCTCGGTGCTCGTCACCGACGGAGGCTATATCATCCTCTCCGCCCTCGCAAGCGAGGCCGTGGCCGAACGCCTCGGCTATGCCGGCGGGGCTGAGGACGGCGAAGGAGGCGCAGGCGATGAATAACATGGAAAAGGGCAAGCTGCTCGTCATATCCGGCCCCTCGGGCGCGGGCAAGAGCACGGTCATAAGCCGGCTCATGGCGCTCAGGGACGACCTCTGCTTTTCCGTCTCGGTGACCACGCGGCCGCCAAGGCCCGGAGAGGTCGAGGGGAAGGACTACTTCTTCGTGACGCCGCAGCATTTTCAGGAGCTCGCCTCGGGCGGCTATCTCCTCGAGCACGCGGAGTATGTCGGCAACAGCTACGGCACTCCCCGCGGCTATGTGGAGCAGCGCCGGCTCGAGGGTAAGAGCGTGATACTGGACATCGAGGTCCAGGGCGCGGGGCAGATTCAGCGAAACTGCCCGGACGCCGTGAGCGTGTTCATCCTTCCGCCCTCGGGCGAGGAGCTGGAGCGGAGGCTCCGCCACCGGAACACGGACTCCGACGAAAAAATACGTGAACGCCTGCTTCAGGCCAAGCGCGAATGCGCCGAGGCCGGGAGGTATGGATATATAGTCGTCAACGACGACCCCGACGAGGCTGCGCGGGAGCTCGACGCCATCCTGACCGCCGAGAAATGCCGCGCCGCCGACAGATTAAATCTTGTAACAGAGGTGCTTATATCATGATGCTCTATCCCCCTATGTCCGAACTGGTCAACAAGGTCGGCAGCCGCTACCTGCTGGTGAACCTCGTCGCCCGCCGCGCCAGGGAGCTCTCGCAGAAGGCCGAGGAGCAGGGCGAGCCGCTCGAGCGCAAGCCCATCTCCATGGCCGTCGACGAGGTCTATACCGGCAAGCTCAAGCTTAAGGAGGAGCAGTGACGGCCAGAGGCCGCCGCTGCCCTTTTGCGCGTAACGACCGACGATACCGGTGAGCAAGGTCGCCAAAATCGCCGTGTCCGGCCTGCCCTTCCACCTGGACCGCCCCTATGACTACGCGATTCCTGAGCGGCTTGAGCCGGAGGTGGAGCCGGGCCGCCGCGTCCTCGTGCCCTTCACGAACTCCAACCGGCCCCGCGAGGGCCTTGTCCTCGCGCTGAGGGACGAGAGCGCCTTCGAAAAGCTCAAGCCCATAGGCGAGGTGCTCGACGCCGAACCCGTGCTGGATGAGAGGCTGCTGGCCCTCGCAATGTGGATGCGCGAGCGTTTTTTCTGCACGGTGTACGAGGCCGCGAAGGCCATGCTGCCCGCCGGGCTCTGGTACTCCGCCTCCGGGAAGCGGCGCGTGACGGAGAAATACGTCGCCTTCGCCTCCCTCGCCGTACCGGCTGAGGAGGCCGCCGAGGCCGCCTCGCGCAAGCGCATGCGCGCCCCGCAGCAGTCGGAGCTTCTGAAGACGCTCTGCGCCGTCGGCCGCGCCTCCGTGCCCGAGCTTCTGGAGTTCACCGGCGCGCCGAGGCCGAGCCTCAACGCGCTTGTCTCTGCCGGATACGTCGAGCTCAGGGACGAGGAGGTCTTCCGCCGCCCGGAGGTCAATGTGGAGCGCGAAGAGCTGCCCGAGCTGAACGAAAGCCAGCTCGCCGCCTTCGAGGGGATAAACGCCCTCGCCTCGGGCGATAGGCCCGCAGGAGCCCTGCTCTTCGGCGTCACCGGCTCCGGCAAGACGACCATATACATGCGCCTCATCGCCGCGCAGAGGGCGAAGGGCCGCGGCTGCATACTGCTCGTGCCCGAGATTGCGCTCACCCCTCAGATGCTGCGCACCTTCGCCGCCCGCTTCGGCGACGACATCGCCGTGCTGCACTCAAGCCTCTCCGCTGGGGAGCGGTACGACGAGTGGCGCAGGATAAAAAGCGGCGCGGCCGGCGTCGTCATAGGCACGCGCAGCGCCGTCTTCGCGCCGGTGAAGGATTTGGGCCTCGTCATAATAGACGAGGAGCAGGAGGACACCTATAAGTCCGAGAACGCCCCGCGCTATCACGCGCGCGACGTGGCCACCTACCGCTGCGCCGCGGACAGGGCCCTGCTGCTCCTGGGCTCGGCCACCCCGGACGTGGAGAGCCGCTATCACGCCTCCACCGGCCGCTACGCATACTTCACGCTGCCCGGCAGATTCAACTCGCGCGCCCTGCCCGAGGTCGCGGTTGTCGACCTCAAGGCCGAGCTGCGCCGGGGCAACGGCGGGAACATAAGCTCCCTGCTCCGCTCCGAGCTGGAGGGGAACCTCGAGCGCGGCGAGCAGAGCATCCTCTTCCTCAACCGCCGCGGCGCGAACAAGCTTGTCACCTGCGTCGAGTGCGGGCACACCTACCGCTGCCCGAACTGCTCGGTCAGCCTCACCTACCACAGCTACGGCCGCAAGCTCCTCTGCCACCAGTGCGGGTACACCCAGCCCATAGACCCCTGCTGCCCGGAGTGCGGCGGCGCTTTCAAGTTCGTCGGCGCGGGCACGCAGAAGGTGGAGGAGGAGCTCATGGAGCTCTTTCCCGGGATTGAAATCCTGCGCATGGACACCGACACCGTCTCCGGCGCGGGCGGGCACGACAAGCTGCTCGAGCGCTTCCGCCGGGAGAAGATACCCATAATGGTGGGCACGCAGATGGTGACGAAGGGCCTGAACTTTGAAAACGTCACCCTCGTCGGCGTGATATGCGCCGACCAGGGCCTCTACGCGGGCGACTACCGCGCAAGCGAGAGGACCTTCTCGCTCATAACCCAGGTCATAGGCCGCTCGGGCCGATTTGAGAAGCCGGGCCGCGCCGTCATCCAGACCTATACGCCGGAGAACGAGACAATCCTGCTCTCCGCGAGGCAGGATTACGAGCGCTTTTACGCCTCGGAGATTGAGCTGCGGCGTCTCCAGCTCCTGCCGCCCTTCACGGAGCTGCTGTGCGTGACCGTCTCCGGCCTCGACGAGCGCCGGGTGCTCGACTGCGCCTCGCGCGTGCGCGCGGAGCTGGAATTCGCTTTGCGCGGCGTCCGGGAGGCGAGGGAGGGGATGCGCGTCCTCGGCCCGGCCCCGCTGGCCATTTTGAAGGTCAGCAACAACTACCGCTACCGCGTCACGCTCTGCGCCCCGCCGGGCAGCGGTATGCGCCGCGTCCTCGCGGACACGGTGATGAAATTCTCCGCCGACAAGCGTTACCGGGGCGTGGCCGTATACGCGGACACGAACCCGTCTGATTAGGAGGTAAACATGGCTCTCAGAAGCATTGTACTCGAGGGAGACAGCGTGCTGCACAAGACCTGCCGCCCCGTAACGAAATTTGACGACCGCCTCGCCCAGCTGCTCGACGACATGCGCGAGACGCTTTCGGAGGCAGACGGCGTCGGCCTCGCCGCGCCGCAGGTGGGCGTGCTGCGCCGCGCCGTCGTGGTGCTCGAGACGAACGTGCCCGAGGGCGAGGAGCCCTATATCATCGAGCTCGTCAACCCCGAGGTCGTCGCCTGCGAGGGCGGGCAGGAGGGGCCCGAGGGCTGCCTCTCCGTCCCGGGCCGCTTCGGCCTCGTGCGCCGTCCCATGGACGTCACCGTCCGCGCGCAGGACAGGCACGGGAACGAGTTCGAGGTCAAGGGCCACGAGCTGACCGCCCGCTGCTTCTGCCACGAGATTGACCACCTCAACGGCATTGTCTTCACCGAAATTGCCAGCCGCATGCTCACGGACGAGGAGCTTGAAAGCGGCAGCTGGCAGGACGAGGCGGAGGAAGAGTGAGTATGCGCGTCGTCTTCATGGGCACGCCGGACTTCGCCGCCGAGAGCCTCGCGGCCCTCAGCCGCGCGGGCTTTGAGATAGCCGGCGTCTTCACCCAGCCGGACAGGCCGAAGGGCCGAGGCATGAAGCTCGCCGCGTGCGAGACGAAAAAGCTCGCCCTCGAGCTCGGGTACCCGGTGTACCAGCCCGAAAGCCTCAAGACCGGCGAGGCGGCGGAGCTCCTGCGCTCGCTGGCGCCGGAGCTGCTCTGCGTCGTCGCCTACGGCAAGCTTCTGCCGGACGAGATACTGGCGATACCCAAGTACGGCGCGGTAAACGTCCACGGTTCGCTTCTGCCGCGCTACCGCGGGGCCTCGCCCATACAGTGGTCGGTCCTCAACGGCGACGAGTACGCCGGAGTCACGACGATGTACCTCGCCCACGACATGGACGCGGGCGATATCATATACCAGAGCGCCGTACCCGTCGGCGAGTACGAGACGGCGGGCGAGCTCTTCGACCGCCTCGCCGGGCTCGGCGGCGAGCTCCTTGTCAAGACCGTCTCCGCCATAGAGGCGGGCGCGGCCCCGCGCAGGCCGCAGAACCATGCCGAGGCCACCTACGTCGGCCAGCTGGACAAGAGCCTCTGCCCCATAGACTGGACGGGGAGCCCGCGCGAGATTATAAAGCACGTCTGCGGCCTCAACCCCTGGCCCGTCGCCACGATGGAGCTCGCCGGAGAGACGCTGAAGGTCTTCGCCGCGCGCTATACCGATACCGTCACGGACAAGGCCCCGGGCAGAGTCGTCTCCGCCGGGAAGGACGGGCTTGAAATCGCCTGCGGCGGCGGGAAAACCGTCCTCATAACCGAGCTGCAGGCGCCCGGCAGGAAGCGCATGAGCGCCGCCGCCTACCTCGTGGGCCACCCGGTGAGCGTGGAATGAGCCCGGCGAGAGAGGCCGCGCTGAGGGCCGTGACCCTCGTGCGGAAGGGGAAATTCATGAGCGAGGCCGTCGACGAGGCCGTGCGCGCCTTCAAGCTCGACCGGCGCGACGCCGCGCTCTGCTCGCGCATCGTCCACGAGGCGGTGAGCAACCGCGGCTATATCTGCTCCGTCCTTGAGAGCCGGTCGAAGCTCCCGATGAACCGCCTCGAGTACGTCGTGTACGACATCCTGGTCATAGGCGCGGCGCAGCTGCTCTTTATGGACCGCATCCCGCCCAGCGCGGCGGTGAACGAGGCCGTGGAGCTCTGCCGGAAGTACGAGGGCGAGCGCGCCACGAGCTATGTGAACGGCGTCCTGCGCCGCGTGGCGGAAAACCGCGGCGAGCCGCCGGAGATTTTCAAAACCGTCTCCGGAGCCGAATACCTCGGCTTTCGCTACACGCTCTCGCGCTGGATTGCGGAGGATTTCGTCCGCCGCCGCGGATATGAGGGCGCGGAGGCCCTCTGCCGGGCGAATAACGCCGAGCCGCCGCTGACCATCCAGGTCAACACGCTCAAAACAAGCTCCGCGGAGCTTGCAGGCGCCCTGCGGGCCGCCGGTATCGAGGCCGCGCCCGGGCTGCTGCCGGACTCCTTCGACCTTCCGCCCTCGGGGCTCATAAGCGCCCTGCCGGGCTATGACGAGGGGCATTTCTACGTGCAGGACGCCGCCGCGCGCCTGGCCGTCGAGGCCGCCGCGCCGGAAAAGGGCATGAGCGTGCTCGACGCCTGCTCCGCCCCGGGCGGGAAGAGCTTCGCGGCCGCCATACGCATGGGCGGCGAGGGCAGCATCCTCGCCTGCGATTTGAAGGAAAAGCGCCTGAAGCGCGTCGCGGAGGGCGCGAAGCGCCTCGGGCTCGAGGGCATGATTGAATGCCGCGCCATGGACGCTCGCATGCCCGGAGAGGAACTTCAAGGCCGCTTCGACGTCGTAATAGCGGACGCGCCCTGCTCGGGCTTCGGCGTCATGCGCCGAAAGCCGGAGATAAGATACAAGACGGATTACGAGACGGCCTCGCTCCCTGCGATACAGCTCGCTATCCTCTCCGGCCTCGCGCCCTGCGTGAAGCCGGGAGGGACGCTCCTGTACTCCACCTGTACGCTGCTCGAGCGCGAAAATGAGGACGTCGCGCGCGCCTTCCTCGCGGGGAACGAGGGCTTCACCGTCACGGAGCAGCGCACGCTCTGGCCGGATATCGACAAAACGGACGGATTTTTCATATGCAGGATGGTAAAATCAATTTAAGATCGCTCCTGCCCGAGGAGCTGGCCGCCGTGCTGAAGGATATGGGCCAGCCTGCCTTCCGCGCGAAGCAGCTCTTCTCCTGGCTGAGCCGCGGCGCAGCCGGTTTTGAGGAGATGACGAACCTCCCGAAGGCCCTGCGCGAGGCGCTTGCGGAAAACTACTGCCTCGGCGCGCCGAAGGTCCTGCGCAAGCAGGTCTCCGCCGAGGACGGCACCGTCAAGTACCTCTGGGGCCTGCGCGACGGAAACGCCGTGGAGACCGTCGTCATGCGCTATCACTACGGCAACAGCGTGTGCATCTCCACGCAGGTCGGCTGCCGCCAGGGCTGCGCCTTCTGCGCCTCGACGATAGGCGGCCTCGTCCGCTGCCTCGACGCGGGCGAAATGCTCGAGGAGGTCATGTTCTCGGAGAAGGAGTCCGGGCTGAAAATAGGCCACATCGTGCTCATGGGCATAGGCGAGCCGCTGGACAACTTTGAGAACGTCGTGAAGTTCCTGAGGCTTGTGAACCACCCGGAGGGCATGAACATAGGCATGAGGCACATATCCCTCTCCACCTGCGGGCTGACGGAGCGCTTTTCGGAGCTCGCCGGGCTCAACCTTCAGCTGACGCTCTCCGTATCCCTCCACGCGCCGGACGACGAGACGCGCACGAGGATAATGCCCGCGAACCGCGGCAGGGGAGTGGCGAAGCTCATGGACGAGTGCGAGGCGTATTTCAAAAAGACGGGCCGGCGCATCTCCTTCGAGTACGCCATGATTGACGGCGTCAACGACTCGCCGGAGCAGGCAGCGCTGCTCGCAAAACACGCCGCGCGCGTCGGCGCGCACGTGAACCTCATACCGCTCAACCACGTCGACGAGAGCCCGCTCAGGCCCACGCCGCCGGAGCGGATTGCAGCCTTCAGGAAGGCCCTCGAGCGCGAGGGCGTCAACGTGACCGTGCGCCGCAGGCTGGGCGGGGATATAGACGCCTCCTGCGGGCAGCTCAGAAAAAAGACCGCGGACGCCATGAGGCGGGAACGGAGCTAAAATGAACAGCTTTGGCATCACGGACAGGGGATCCGTGCGGCGGGACAATCAGGACAGCTTCCTCATAGAACGGCTGGACGAGCGCGACTGCGTTATCGCAGTCCTCTGCGACGGCATGGGCGGGGAAAAGGCCGGCAACATCGCCAGCGACCTCGCCGCGAAGTGCTTCATCTCCGAGCTCAGGACGAGGATACTGGCAAACAAAAAGCGAAAGCCGGATATAAGGGCCATGATGGAGGCCGCCTGCAACACGGCCAACCACATGATATACTCATACTCCTGCTTCGACACGGACTACACCGGCATGGGCACGACCATGGTCGCCGCCGTCATATACGAGGGCAGGGCCTGGGTGCTCAACGTGGGCGACAGCCGCTGCTATAAGCTCACGCGAAAGCGGATGACTCAGGTGACGCGCGACCACTCGCTGGTGCAGGATATGGTGGACCGGGGTGAGATAAGCCCTGAGGAGGCGCGGGTGCATCCGCGCAGGAATGTGATAACCCGGGCGCTCGGCGTGAACGAGCTGGTGCCCTGCGATATATTTACGCCCACGCTCCGGCACGGCGACATGCTTCTGCTGTGCTCGGACGGGCTCACCAATATGCTTGAGGACCGCGAAATCTTCGCCCTCTCGCGCAGGAACACCGATCCGCTCTCGCTGGGTCGCTCGCTCATGGCCGAGGCGCTCAGGCGCGTGGCCAGGGACAACGTCACGATAGTTCTCATTTCCAAATAACCCCCGGAACGTTTGGAGGCAGCCATGGATACCAATATGGACAAGTATTTGGGCACAACCCTGGACGACAGGTATGAAATACAGGAGATAATCGGCTCCGGCGGCATGGCCGTGGTGTACAAGGCCACGGACAACCGCCTGCACAGGTCCGTCGCGGTCAAGATACTGCGCGACGAGCTGGCCGCGGACGAGGAGTTCCGCCGCCGCTTCCAGACCGAGGCGCAGGCCGTCGCCATGCTCAGCCACCCGAACATCGTCTCCGTCTACGACGTCAGCCACTCCGAGAGCGTGGAGTATATCGTCATGGAGCTCATCGAGGGCGTCACGCTCATGCAGTATATGCAGAAGAAGGGCGCGCTCGGCTGGAAGGAGGCGCTGCACTTCTCCGTCCAGATAAGCAAGGCGCTCGAGCACGCGCACTCCAAGGGCATCGTCCACCGCGACATAAAGCCGCAGAACATCATGATAATCCGCGACGGCTCGATAAAGGTCGCAGATTTCGGCATAGCCGCGCTCGAGAGCACGCAGGAGCAGCGCAGCAGCCAGACCGTCGGCTCGGTGCACTACATCGCGCCCGAGCAGGCCCGCGGCGAGCAGCCCGACACCCGCAGCGACATATACTCCCTCGGCGTCGTCATGTACGAGATGCTCACCGGGCGCATGCCCTACGACGGCGAGACCGCCGAGCAGATTGCCCTCAAGCACATCGCGGGCATCGCCGTGCCGCCGCAGGAGATTAACCCCGACATCCCCGACGAGCTCGCGCGGATAACCCTCAAGGCCATGAACGCGGACATAAACGCGCGCTATCAGTCCGCCTCCGAGCTGCTCGCCGACCTCGAGGAGTTCCGCAAGCAGCAGGCCGCCGCGAACCGGACGAGCAGCGACGGGGAGGAGGGCTTCGAGGTCGTGCCCGACGTGGAGCCCATCGGCCGCACCGGCGAGATGAGCGAGGCCAAATACGCCCGGCGCAGGAAGCGCTCACGCAAGGTCAGCATCATGAGCGGGGCGGTTGGCGTGCTCGTCTTCATGGTGGCCGTCTTCGTCTTCCTCTGGAACTACTGGCTGCGCGACATCTTCTCGACCGCCGAGCGCATCGAGCTGCCGAACTTCGTCGGCCGGAGCTATGAGAGCGTCGTCAACGACAGCTCGTACACCCAGCTCTACGCCTTCACCGTCACCTATTCCATCGACCCCACGGTGCCCGAGGGCGAGATTATCTCGCAGGACCCCGAGGCCGGGCGGAGCCTGATGATAGTGCCGGAGAAGATAGCCGTCACGCTGACGGTCAGCACCGGCGTGCGCGAGGCCGTCGTGCCCGACGTCCTGAACAGCTCGCTTCAGGAGGCCGTGGTGGAGCTCCAGAACTCCGGCTTCAAGTATGAGACAAACTATGTAACGAGCGACGTCGTGACCGAGGGCTACGTCATAAGCACGGATCCCGCGCCGGGCTCGAGCCTGGCCGAGGGCTCGACCGTCTTCCTCACGATAAGCTCCGGCCCGACCATACACACGGTCACCATGCCCAACCTCGTCGGGCACACCGAGAGCGAGGCCATAAGCATCCTCCAGAGCAACAACCTCACCTACGCCGACACGACCTATATCGAGAGCGAGCAGGAGGAGGGCACCGTCATACGCCAGAGCATAGACGCCTACGAGGACGTCTCCGAGCACACGCGCATCTACCTTTGGGTGAGCAGCGGCCCGGCGGAGACGCCGGAGCCCACGCCGCCGGAAACGGGCGAGGAGAGATCCGGCGCCTTCATCTTCGGCGACTGAGCATGGAGGGAGTCATTGTCAAGGCCCTGAGCGGCTTCTACTATGTCCGCTCGGGCGATGAGACCGTTGAATGCCGTGCCCGGGGCCGCTTCCGCCTGGACGGCGAGAGCCCGCTGGTGGGCGACAGGGTTGAGATTTCCCTCGACGCCCAGGGCCGCGGACGCGTGGACAGGATTCTGCCGCGGCGCAACTTCTTCATCCGGCCGGCTGTCGCGAATATCGACCTGCTTATCGCCGTCGCCAGCGAGGCGGAGCCCGTCACCGACCCCTTCCTCATCGACCGAGTCACGACCACGGCGGAGCACGCCGGCTGCGCCCTGCTGATATGCGTCAACAAGTCCGACGCCTCGCCCTCGCGCCGCCTGCGGGATATCTACGCCGCGACGCCCTATAAGCTCATCGAGACCAGTACCGTAACCGGCGAGGGCATCGCCGAGCTCGCGGAGTGCATCCGCGGCAAGGTCTGCGCCTTCTCGGGCAACTCCGGCGTCGGCAAGAGCAGCATACTCAACGCGCTCGAGCCGGGCCTCGGCCTCGCCACCGGCGAGATAAGCGAAAAGCTCGGCCGCGGGCGGCACACGACTCGCCACGTCGAGATTTTCCCCGTCGCGGGCGGCTTTTGCGCCGACACGCCGGGCTTCGCTTCCTTCGACGTGGAGCAGATGCCGCCCATACCCAAGGACGAGCTGCAGCACGCCTTCCCCGAGTTTGCGGAGTACATGGGCCGCTGCCGCTTCGACGACTGCGCGCATATGAAGGAGCCGGGCTGCGCCGTCCGCGAGGCCGTCGAGGCCGGCAGAATAAGCCCGAGCCGCTATGAGAGCTACAAGCGCCTCTACGAGATAAGCGCCAGATACAAGGACTGGGAGCTCAAGGACAAAAGTTAATTTCGCGCCCGCCTTGCGGCGGGCGCTTTTTGCGCCTCGCAGTCACGCCGCACGGCGCCCGCGCATATAATATCGCATACCGCGCCGCGGAGGTGGTAGTATGTGCGGGAGGCGGAGAAGAAGAGGGCCGGCGGTGGGCTGGCTCGTCATACTCGCGGGGATAGTCATACTGCTCGCGCTCATACTGCCGGCGGGCTTCTGGTGGTTCGCCCTGGGCGCGGCGCTCATCATCGCGGGCATATGGCTGCTGCGCAGCTGCGGATAGGAGGTTTGTGCATGAGGGTTCTGGTCATAAGGCTGCCGCGCTGGCTCTCGCGGCTCATACTGAGCCTGCGCGGGGAATAAGCGCGCGTACACGCTCATACGCTTTACAGGAGCTTATTCGGCGGCGGGGCGGAGGCCTCGCGGCCCGGGCTGCTATTTTGGCCGCGCTGCGGCGGAATGGGGGATAACATGGCTTTGACTGTAAAGTGCAGCGGCGTGGCGTGCTGCGAGAAGGTTTTTGAGTATTCCATGCCCTGCGAGGAGGCGGCGGAGACCGTCGTGCCCGACACGATGCCGGATGTGGAGCGCGTGCTGTACACCGGCGGGACCGTGTTTTTGCGCGGCAAGGAGGCGGCGGAGGGCTCGGTCTCCGTGACGGGGCAGGTGAACGCGACGGTGCTGTACGCGCCGGAGGGAGGCGAGGGCGCCTGCACGCTCGGCGCGCCGGTGCAGCTGGCCCTGACGCTGGATGCCCCTGGCGTCACGCCGGACTGCCCGGTGACCGCCCTGCTGACCGTGGCGAGCGTGGACGCGAAGCCTCTCAACCCGCGCAAGCTGCTCATACGCGCGGTGGTGAACGTCTCGGTCGAGTGCCGGAAGCCCTCGAGCGTGGAGCTCGCCTCGGGGCTGGAGGGCGAGGAGGCCGCGCAGGTGGAGACGCTTTGCGTCCGGCGGGTGATAAGCCCGGTCATCTGCGTGAAGGAGAAGACCTTTGCCGTCTCGGACGAGTATCAGCTCCAGCCCGGGCTGCTGCCCCTGGGCGAGCTGCTGTGGTACGCGGCGGAGCCCGTGCCGGGCACGCTCCGCACCGTGGGCTCGCGGCTCATATTCTCCGGAAGCCTCCGCGTGAGCGCGCTCTACGCGGCGGAGGGGAGCGGCGAGCTCTGCGCCGCGGATTTCGAGAGCGAGTTTTCGCAGATGCTGGACCTGGACGCGGAGCTCACAAACGGCGACTTTGAGCTCCGCACCATGCTGACCGCGGCCTACGTCGAGCCGGCGACGCTCGCGGGAGGGGAGAGGGGGATCTCCGCCGAGTTCCACCTCGTGACGCAGTGCGTCTGCTCGGACAGCCTGAGCGTGGACTGCCTGACGGACTGTTACAGCAACTTCTTTGAGCTCGAGCCGGTCAGGACGGGCGCGGAGACCTGCCGCGTGCAGCGGCGCACCACGCTTCGCGGCAGCGTGAGCGAAATCCTGCCCGCAAGCCCGCCGCCCATAAATATCTGCCGCGCCATTTGCTCCGTGGGCGCGGCGGAGTGCGAAAACGGCGCGCTGCGCTGCCCGGTTGAGCTGACGGCCATATACCTCGCCGCGGACGGCGAAATATACTCCGTCCGCCGCCGCGTGAGCTGCGAGACGCCCGCGGAGCTCGCTCAGGGCGACTGCGCCGTCTCCGTCACGGCCCGCTGTGCCGAGTGCGGCGCGGGCATAACGCAGGGCGGCGTGGAGCTGCGCGCGTCGGTGGACTTTGAGCTGGCCGCCGCGAGGCGCGAGAGCTTCGAGCAGATAAGCGCCGTGACGCTCGCCGAGGAGGCCGAAATGGCCCCGCGCCCCTCGGTCACGGTCGTGCGCGCCGGGGCGGACGACACGCTCTGGAGCCTCGCCAAGCGCTGCCGCTCGACAGGCGCGCTGATAAAGGAGCTCAACGCCCTGGAGGACGCCGCCCCGCTCGCCGGGCGCGTGCTGCTCATACCCGCCGCGAGATGAAGACCGCGCCCGCCGTTCAAAGGCGGGCGCGGTTTTTTGTGGACTTTTTCGCGAGCTCGTGTTAATATGGCCTCAGCAAAGATACGGAGGTACGGCTATGGACGGCTTTGACAGCGAACTTGCGCGCCTTCGCGCCCAAATTGCCCGAAGCGAACAACTCAGCGCCCGCCTGCGCGACCTCTACCCGCGCCGCGAACAGCTCGCCGCGCAGGAGGAGGAGCTGCGCGAAAAGCGCGTGGACGAGCAGGAGGACGTCGACCGGCTCGAGGCGAAAAGCCTCGCGCGCTATTTCTTCACGCTCACCGGCAGCCTGGACGAGCGGCTCGACCGCGAGCGCGCCGAGGCGCGCGAGGCCGCGGTGAGGCACGACGCCCTGCTTGAGGAGCTGCGCGACGTGGAGGAGGACATCGCCGAAAGCGAGAGCGAGCTCGCCGGCCTTCGCGGCTGCGAGCAGCAATATGACGAGCTTATCGACCGCAAGGCCGAGGCGCTCAAGCGCTCCGGCTCGCCCCTCGCGGGCCGCCTGCGCGACCTCGAGGCGCAGAGCGCCATGCTCGTGCGGCGCCAACGCGAGACGGAGGAGGCCATACGCGCGGGGCAGGAGGCGTATGGCGCCGCGGAGGACGTCGTGCGCGCCCTCTCCGGGGCCTCAACCTGGGGCATGGTCGACATGTTCAGCGACAGCTTCCTCGCCGATATGGCCAAGTACAGCCGGATTGACGAGGCCCAGCGCGCCATGGAACGGCTCCGCGTGGCCCTGCGCCGCTTCGACACGGAGCTCGCCGACGTCGGCGGCGGCATAGACGTGAGAGTCGAGAGCTTCCTCGGCTTCGCCGACGTGTTCTTCGACAATATCTTCACCGACCTCGCCGTCAGCTCGCGCATACAGAACTCGCTGGCCTCCGCACGGGAGACCGAGCGGCGCATCGAGCTCTCGCTCAACCGACTGGGCGCCCTGCGCGCCGACTGCCTGAGCGAGCGCGAACGCTTCGAGGCCGAGTATGAGAGCCTTGTGGAGAGAGCGTGAAAAGCGCCCGGGAAATCCCGGGCGCTTCGCTTATTCTTCGACCTTCGCCAGCTCAATCCACTGCGTATACTCGTTGCCGTAGTCGTCTTCGAAATTGGCCGTGATACGAACGTTGCCCTCGTCGGTGAGGGTTAAGGAATAATTTACTTCACCATAAATATCAGAAGATGTTTCTCCGCTGAAGTTTGTATAGCCGTAGGTACAGACAAACTCCATACTGTCTAACTCCGTGTTTGCTCCGTAGTATTCGATCTCCAAAT
>DVJK01000111.1 GCA_018716795.1 Candidatus Scatomorpha merdipullorum
TGCGGCGTTTACGCATCTATTTCCCACGATGCGGATACCGTGGTTTTCCTCCCGCCCGTAAGGGGCGGCGTCCTCGACGCCCCGTGGTTGTGGGATTGCCGGAGCGGGATGGGTGCTGACGTTCGGCGTGACCGCCTGTGCCCGCCTCACCCACGGTGCGTATGCCTACGTCCACCGCCCAACGTATGTGATTTCGCGGGCACAGCCCGCGCACCATTTGGGCGGGCGTCCGACGTAGTCCGTCAACCGACGCCGGGCGGGCGTGGAAGCCCGCCCCTACGGTGTGTGGGGAAGGTGTCAGCGTAAAACCCACGCCGTCCGTCATCCAACGCAAGGGGCGTCGAGGACGCCGCCCCCTACGGTGGGTGCGAGACATACCCTGCGGCGTGTATGGCAACGGGCGTCCGACGTTTTCCGTCGACCCACGCCGGGCGGGCGTGGAAGATAAGCCCCTACGGTGTGGGAGATGCCAGCGCAGAACCCACGCCGTCCGTCCGCCCGCGGCGGCGCGGCTTGCCGGCGTCGGCCTTCCTTATATCTTCGCGTGGGTGAACGTATCCCAGCTGCGGTGCATGTAGGTCTCGAGGGCGATGGGCTCACCTATATATTTGGCGTCGCGGCCGTCGGCGAGGAATTCTGCGAGGAATTTTTTGCGGCCGGTGGTGTGGACGATGGGGATGCCGCTTTTGTCCGAGGTCTCGCGCAGTATCTCATAGCCCTGACGGAGGTCGTCGGCGGAGGCGAAGTTCAAAAGGTTCGAGTTGTTGACAAAGCCCGTGACGCGCTGCCGCGCGAAGCCCTCAAGCTCGCCCATCAGCTTCAGAATCTTGTCCGGCGTCTCGCAGGCCGGGCGGAAGACGTTGACGATGTCGTAGACCTCGAGGCTGCCCTCGGGCAGGGCGGCGAAGTCCTGGTGATAGCGCGCGAGGGAGAGCGCGCCGGCCTGGTCGCCGCCGACGTCGAAGACGACGAGATCCCAGTCGCTGTCGAAGGCGGAGGCCACGGCGGCGGGCATGTTCGTCTGCGTCACGCCCTTGCCGGCGAAGGTGGGCGAGACGATGTCGACGTGCTTTTCCGTGAGCAGGTCCATGTGGTCGGACATGCGGAAGTAGTCGTTTATGCGGTCGAGGTCGACGACCAGCGTGCGCCTGCCCGCGCCCGAGGCCGTCACGGCCAGGTTCATGGCGAGCTCCGTCTTCCCCGAGCAGTAGCTGCCTATGAGGATAATGACCTTTTTCATCGCGTTTCCTCCTCGCTTTCAGGTAAAAGCCCGGCCAGGTCCAGGAATTCCTCGAGGCAGAGGCCGTTCTCCATGATATATCCCGCGCACTCCGCGCCGACATAGCGGAAGTGCCACGGCTCCCAGATTATGCCCGTTATATCGCTCTTGTCGGGCGGATAGCGCTGTATGAAGCCATACTCGGCGCAGTGGGCGAGCAGCCACTGATACTCCGGCTGTTCGGCGAAGCCCTCGTCGAGGACGTTGTAGGTGTCCGTTATGAGGTCGACGGAGAGGCCGAGCTCGTGCTCGCTCGTGCCCGGGCGGGCCACGACGGTCGCGCCAATCTCCTCGGCCTCCTCGCGGGAATAGCCCTCGAGCTCGAAACGGTAGACGCGGTTTTCGTAGAGCTCCGCCTGGGTGCCGCGGCTGCGCCAGGCGCTGGTTATGTATATGTCCATGCCGTCCGCCCTCGCGTCGGCTAGCATGGCCTCGAGGGCCTCCGCGGCGCGCGCGTCGAAGAGATAGCCCGTGCCGACCGGGACGGTCTCCACCTCATACTCGCCCTCGAGCGGATAGTCCGCGCTCGCTATCGCGAGCTTCCACATTTCGTCCTCCGGCGGGAGCGGAAGGGGCGTGGGGCTCGGCGTCGGCTCCGGCGTGGGAGAGGGCGCGGGAGAGGGCGTCGGGGACGGCGTCGCCGCGGGCGGGCTTGCCTCAGCCGCGGCGGGCGGCGCGCTCCCGCCCAGCCAGGCGAGCTCAAAGCAGAGTATTATAATGAGCAGGACTATCCCCGCGTATTTCCGGCGCTCCATTTCCCATCCCCCAATCTACGCTCCCGTGACGGACGCGAGCGTAATCCTCAAATCTATAAGCAGGCTCGGCGCGGCGTCCTCATAGATGCCGCATATGGCGTCGTACTCAAGGCGGCCCGCGCCCTCGGCGAGCGTGAGCCTATACAGGTCGCCGCTCTCATGCTCGAGGCCCAGGGGCTCGTAGCCCAGGGCGCTTATGAGCCCTTCGCCCGCGGCGTCGAGGTGTTCCTCGGCCCGGCCTATGTACAGCCCGCCGTTTTGCTGGACGTTGGCGCTGTAATAGAGGTAATACACGAGCCCGGTGTCGAGGTCAATGTGCATGGTGAACCAGTTGTGCCAGTCGCCGGTCCACTCGTAGTAATACTCCATTATCCGTATGCTGTCGCCGCCCTCCGTGAGCGTGTAGAAATTCGTGCCGAAGGGGTTTTCAAGCCGCGTCTCGCCCTCGTCCATGACCAGCGTGTCTATGATGGCGTTCGCGGTGTTGATGCAGCTTATATACTCGTCGTTGCCCACCTCGGCCTCGTCGAGCCGTTCCATGTTCAGGCCCTCGTCCGCGGCGAAGCGCGCGTATATCTCCGCGCGGCGGCCGAGCGTGAGCGCGCGCTCCGTCGTGGAGCCGGGCTCGCCCTCGCCGTTTAAAAAGAGCAGCGGAAGCGTCAGGCAGACGGCAAGCAGCAGCGCCGTCGCGGCGAAGGGCAGCGCCCGGGCGAGGGGCTTATTCCTTTTCACCTTCCGCCACCTCCCTGAGCGCCACGCGCACGGTCGTGCCCTTGCCCGGCTCGCTCTCGAACTCGAGGGCGGTATCATGCAGCTCGGCTATGCGCTGGCAGAGCGCGAGGCCGAGGCCCGCGCCGTTCTGCGCGCGCGAGCGGGACTTGTCTATCATGTAAAAGGGCTCGGTTATCCGGCTCAAATCCTCCTGCTTCATGCCGCGGCCGCGGTCGCGGACGTAGAAGGCGTAGCCCTCCTCCGTGCGCTTGCCGAAGAACTCGACGGTCTGCCCGCGGCGGGAGGCCTTTCGCGCGTTGTCGATGAGGTTTATCATGAGCGTCTTGAAGAGGTCGGGCTCTATCCACACCTCGCCCGGCTCCCAGCGCATGTCGAGCGTCATGCCGTCGGCGGCGAGGCTCGGCACCGTGACGGCGGCGACCTCGCGGATGAAATAGGGCGCGTCGAACCTGCGCCGCTCGACGCCCTGCTTGCCGGAGACGATGAGCTCCATGAGCTTGAGGGAGAGGGCCTCGAGCCGCTTGCCCTCGGAGAAGATATAGCCCGCGGCGGTGAAGCGGTTCTTCGGCGTCATCTCGCGCGAGCGGAGCATGTCCGCATAGCCTATTATGGCCGTGAGCGGGGTCTTGAGCTCGTGCGCGAAGGAGGCGATGAACTCCTCGCGCCGCTCGGCGGCCTCGGCGAGGTTGGCCATCTCCTCCGTGAGCTCGGCGTTTTTCCGGCGCGTCCTCTCGTTTTCGCGGCGCAGCGCGCCGCAGGCCCGCCCGGCAGCGAGCGCGGCGGCAAGCCCCGCGCCCAGCGAGGCGGAGAGCAGAATGAGCGCGTAGGGCCACCAGGCGAAGGCCCCGCGGGCCGCGGCGGCGCAGCCCGCCGCGCATATTATGAGCGCTGTCACGTTCGCGGCGGCCAGGAAGGGCCCCGCGGCGAAGGCGCGGTCAGATTTCAAGCCTGTATCCCACCTTATATATCGTCTTTATCTTGTCCTCCCAGTGGAGCTTCTTCCTCAGGCGCTGGACGTGGAGGTCGACGGTGCGGCTGTCGCCCATATACTCCCCGCCCCATATCCGCTCGTATATCGTCTCGCGGAAGAGGGCGATGTTCTTATTCTGGACGAAAAGCAGCAGCAGCTCAAACTCCTTGGCCGTGAGCTGTATCGGCCGGCTGCCGCGCGTGACGGTGTGCGAGCGGGTGTCTATCGTGAGGCCGCCGGCCTCTATCTCATACTGGGTCTTCCCCGCGCGGCGCAGCACGGCCTCGACGCGGGCCAGGAGTTCGACAATCTCGAAGGGCTTGACGAGATAGTCGTCCGCGCCCAGGCGCAGCCCGCGCACCTTGTCGGCCATCGTGCCCTTGGCGGTTATGAAGATAACCGGGACGCCCATGGGCTTTATGAAATCCAGCAGCTCATAGCCGTCCACCTTGGGCAGCATGATGTCCAGCAGCACCAGGTCGAAGCTCTCCCTCTCGAGGATGTCCGCGGCGGCCTCGCCGTCATAGCAGCAGACGCAGTCGTAGCCCGCCTCGCTCAGGTTCATCTCTATGAGGTCGTTGATGGACTTCTCGTCCTCCACGACCAGTATCCTGTTCATCCCAAACACCTCCGCAGGATACAGTACAACTCAAATGTATCAAAGTTGCATCATCCGGCGCGCTCCGCGAAAAACCGTCAAATTGCCCAGCGGCTCGAGCCCATTATACACGAATCGAGCGGATTTGAAAAGCGCCCCGCGCAATTCCCATCTATTGACGCGGGCCGGCGGATAAGGTATAATTTTCTCACGATTTACCTTTGGAGGCGAATTGCGCCGGCCCCTCGGGCCCGCGCCGTGAAAACAGGACGAGACCTTGAACGAAAGTGAGGCTTTTTCATGAGATACTGCAAATTCTGCGGCCGTCAGCTGGGCGACGGCGAGCTCTGCTCCTGCCCCGAGGCCATGGACGAGTATAAGCGGCTGCACCCCGCCGCCCCGGCGCAGCCCGCGCCGCCTCCCGCGGCGGAAAAGGGCGCGGC
>DVJK01000112.1 GCA_018716795.1 Candidatus Scatomorpha merdipullorum
AGAACCGTCACTTGCCAGAGTGGCGGTTCTTACGTTTCCAGACTCTGATGACTATTGTGTAATCACCAATATGAAAAGTCAAAGTCACGTGCCTCACCTCCTTTCGGAGGTTTGACCAAACCGCCTGCCGAATGTGCAGCGTCTCTTCCCCCACTCGCGTGGGATTCAATTATATCATATCCCGGAGATTTCTGTCAATCTTCGGGCTTTTTCGTTTTTAATTGCATATGCCTGCGCGTTGTGATAAACTTGTCGGGAAGGGGGCTCGACTATGGGGAAGGTTATGACCATCGGCATCGCGGGCGGCACGGGCAGCGGCAAGACGACGATAACCCGCCGGCTGCAGCAGCGCTTTGCCGACAATGTGAGCGTTATCTATCACGACAACTACTATAAGGCGCACAACGACCTCACGTATGAGGAGCGCTCGCGCCTCAACTACGACTGCCCGGACGCCTTCGACACCGGGCTCATGGTGCGCGACCTCAAGGCCCTGCGCTCCGGGCGCAGCGTGCGCTGTCCCATATATGACTACACCGTCCACAACCGCTCGGACAAGACCGTCCTGGTGAACCCCTCGCCGGTCATAATCGTCGAGGGCATCCTGATTTTCCAGGACCCGCGCCTCTGCGACCTGCTGGACATCAAGATTTTCGTCGACACGGACGCCGACGTGCGCATACTCCGGCGCATAGTCCGCGACGTGCGCGACCGCGGCCGCAGCCTGCAGAGCGTGGTCGACCAGTATCTCACGACGGTCAAGCCCATGCACGAGATGTACGTCGAGCCCAGCAAGCGCAACGCGGACATCATCGTTCCCGAGGGCGGGCACAACCTCGTGGCGATGGACATGCTGATAGAGCGCATAAACGCGCACGTCTCGGGGGTTGAAAATGGCTAAGCTATACTTCAAATACGGCGCCATGGGCTCGAGCAAGAGCGCGCAGGCGCTCATCACGCAGTTCAACTATGAGGAGCTGGGCATGACCGTCTGGCTCATAAAGCCCAGCGTGGACGACCGCGACGGCGCGGACATCGTCAAAAGCCGCGTCGGGCTTGAGCGGCGCTCCGAGGTCATCTTCCCCACGGACGACATACGCGAGCGCTATGAGGCCGCGGGAAGCTTCGACGTCGTCATCGCCGACGAGGCGCAGTTTTTCACGCCCGAGCAGATTGACGGCCTGCGCGATATGGTCGACGAGCTCAACCTGCCCGTGCTCTGCTTCGGGCTCCGCACCGACTTCCTGACGCACATGTTCCCCGGCTCGCAGCGGCTCATGGAGCTCGCCGACTCGATAACGGAGATAAAGACCGTCTGCGAGTGCGGCTCCAAGGCCACGGTCAACGCGCGCATAGGCCCCGACGGCCGGATTGTGACCGCGGGCGAGCAGGTCTTCCTCGGTGGGAACGACAGCTACGTCGCCATGTGCCACAGGTGCTGGCGGCGCAAGATAAAGGAGCAGGAATCCGCCCTTCGCCGCGGCCGCAAAGAATAAGGGCTTCGCTTAAATTTCGCGCCCTCGGGCGCGAGACAGTTGGCATCGAATTAAATCGCAAGGCGAATTCGCGCCGAATTCGCCGGATTTTGGCCGGGCTCCGCCCGGACGTGCAAAAAGACCGGTCCGAGGACCGGCCTTTTTGTTTTTGGGAGGAGTGAAAAAAGGAAGTAGAGGTATTTGCTGTCGTCTTTTTGCTGTTATCTGTCATCTATGTGAACTCCGGGCTGTCCGGAGGGGCTGGCTTCAGGCGGCGCGGCCGGACCAGAAATAGCCTCCGGTCGGCTCCGCCTCCTGCTCGCTCGCGCGGTCGAAGGTGACCTGGAGCTCGAGATACTCGCCGGAGCGGTATACTGTTATGGTCGTGGTCTCGCCCGCGGAGTGGAAGCCCATCTCGTCGGCGAGGTCGTTGCTGCTGAGTATGTCATACTCGCCGACCTGGGTGATGATGTCGCCCTCCTTGATGCCGGCCTTGTCGGCCGCGCTGTCGGGCTCGACGTAGTAGACGAAGGCGCCGCGGGGCCAGTTGTAGTATTCCATGGCGCTCTCGCTGACATCCCTGGGCGTGACGCCGAGATAGGCGGGCTCGCCCTCGGGCTCGTTTCCGCTGTTTATGACGCTGTCGGCTATGCGCACGGCGTCGTCAATCGGGACGGCGAAGCCTATGCCCTCGGCCCCGGTGTCGCTGGGGCGCGCGGTGACTATGCCGACGACCTGGCCGTATGCGTTGTAAACCGGGCCGCCGGAGTTGCCCTCGTTGACGGCGGCGGTTATCTGGAACATGTTCGCCGTGCCCTCGTCGGTGGTTATGACGCGGTCGGTGGCGGACACCATGCCGTCGCTCATGGAGTAGTTGAGCTCGCCGAGCGGGTTGCCGACGGCGTAGACCGTGTCGCCGACGCGCAAATCGTCGCTGCTGCCGAGCGTCGCGGCGGAGAGGCCGCTCGCGTCAATCTTTATGACGGCGACGTCGTTGTTGCGGTCGAAGCCTATGACCTCGGCGGTGTACTCCGTGGTCTCATAGCCGCTCTCGCTTGAGAACATGACGTTGATGTCGTAGCCGCCGGAGTACGCCTCCTCGATAACGTGGTAGTTCGTGAGGATATAGCCGTCCTCGCTTATGACGAAGCCGCTGCCGCGGACGCTGCCCTGGACGGGCATGCCCCAGAGGTTGGTGGTGACGATGTCGGTGTTGATGCCCACGACCTGCTTGAGCGCGAGGTTATAGTAGATATCCCTGGCGCTCATGGCGCCGTCGTTTTCGCTGGAGACGCCCTCGCCGCTGGTGGCGGGCGCGCTCTCCTGCGTGAGCTGGGTGGGCGTGCCGGCGGGCGCCGCCTCCGAGGCGAGGCCGTTTGCGAGAAGGCCGCCGCCCAGGCCGCCCACGAGCGCGCAGACCAGGCAGAGGCTCACGACGGCCGCGGCCGGCATACCGCCGCGCCGCTTCTTCTGCCCCGGCTGCCTGCGCCGGGAGCTGGGCGAATAGAAGCTCGCCGCCGCCGCGCCCTCGTTCTCGCTGGTGTAGTTGGCGTCGCGGTAGTACTGCGCGCCCTCCTGCTGCCGGGCCTGCCGCTCGTCAAAGCTGCGGCCGGCGTCGGGCCTCACCATGCGGTAGCTTCCGTCGTCCGGGGCGTTCTCCGCGCCCTCGTTCTGCGGAGAGGGGTTTTCGCTGTTCAGATTGTTATCATCATATGGATACATGGTTTCCTTGCCTCCATGCTTTTTGTTTACGTCCGTAATGATAAAAAACACTTATTACGCTGTCATGAACAAAGCTCGAACAGTATTTTAAAAATTCTCCTACGAAAAATGGCCGCGGAAAAGCGCCCGGGAATCCGTTGGATTCCCGGGCGCTCGGCTGGGGCTCACATGAACGGGCCTGCGGCCCCGCTTTCGGCCAGCGTCAGAAGCGGCACGCCGTGCGCCTCGAGCCAGGCGCTCGTGCGCCCGGACATGACGGTCGGGCTTATCTGAATGTATCTGTGCGAGCCGGAGCTCCGGAACTCAATCGTGCAGTCGTAGACGCTCTCGCGCCGCTCGCCGTCCTCGCCGAACCAGACGAGGCCGAGCCTGCCCTCGAGCAGGTCGGGGTAAACGCACTCGTTATAGAGCTCGGCCGCCTCCTCGGGCGTGAGCTCGAGCTGATTTATGACGCCCGTGGTCTCCTCGCTGTCAAACGGCTCGTCGCGGTAATACACCACGGCGAGCTCGCCCGCGGACGTGATGCTCTCCGGCGCGCCGAGGCGCTCGATTATGACCTCGGGGCGGTTCATGATGGCGTTGAGCGCCTCCAGCGGCTCCGGCTGCCCGTAGGAGGCGAGGCCGTAGCTGCGCCGGAGATGGTCGCCGCTTTTGAGGCGGTAGTCGAGCTGCAGGTAAACGCTGCCGTTGGGCCGGTTTTCGGCGGCGTAGACGTGAATCCCGCGCAGGAGCTCTATGTCCTCGAGGCTTTCAAACTCCGCCGCGCCCTCGTTTGTCCGGACGCTGACGCACGCCACGTCCTCGGCGTCCGGGATGCGCCGCTCATAGCCCGTCACGTCGAGCTCGCAGCCGAAGACGAAGGCCGCGCAGAGGAGGCCGACCGCGGCCCAGCCCGCGAAGCGCCGCGGCCCGAAGACGTCGAAGCTCTTGTTCACCAGCATCTCCGCGCCGAACCAGCCTATGAAGGCCCCGGCGGCCATGCAGAGCGAGTACAGCAGCGCCTGCGTCAGTCCGCTGCCGCGCGTGCCCATGAGGATATTGTACAGCAGGCTGCCCAGCGCAAAGGCCGCCGCGAGGGAGCAGACGAATTTGAACGCCGGGGCCAGCGGCGCAATCGCCACGACGTCGCCCGCGCTCTCCATGTTCCGCCGCTTGTAGCACACGAGCGCCAGCGGCAGGAGCAGCGCGCCGAGCGCGCCGTAGCCGAGGAGCCATCCCCAGCCCTCCAGCCGCGCCGGCATGAGATAGGAGACGCTGCCGAACTCCGCCCTGACGTTGTCGAGTATCGCCACGAAGGGCGAAAACAGGCTGTAGGAATCCGAGGGCGGATAGGCGAAGCCATAGCAGAAGATGCTCTGAACCTCCACGGCCAGGGAGGCGATGGCGTAGCCGGCGCAGTTGAGCGCGGCGAAGAGCAGCGGCATTATCACGATGTGCCCCGTCAGAAGCGCGCAGAGCGCGGCCATGCCGAAGTAGGCGACGCACTCGAGCGTGACGGCGGCGAACCACTGGGCGACGGCGGCCCCGACGCCGTTATAGCCCGCGGCGAGCTCGGCCAGGAGGGTCACGAGCGCGATTGCCGCGTTGACCGCCAGGAGCGGGAGCAGCCCCGCCGCCGCGCAGGAGACGAACATCCCCTCGCGCCTGACGGGCAGGGAGGCGTAAAAGTTGGCCGCGCGCTCGTTATAGAGGTGGGAAAAGCCCGCCATCGCCGCGGCGCAGGCCGCGACGGGGCAGAGCCAGCAGGCCGTGAGCTCCACGGTCTGAAGCACGTCGGCGCTCAGGTTGAGGCCGTAGCGGTTGAACTGACCGATGAGCGAGAGCGGAAGCGCGAGCAGCCAGACGAAGCCGTAGAGGCCCCACACCGGCCAGAAGCGCCGCACCGTCTTCAAAAAGACGCCCGCATCAAAGTATGATCTCGCGGATTTCATGCCCAGCACCTCCCAGCTCGTAGATGAAAATTTCCTCCAGCGTAAGCGGCAGGACGTCGACGAAGACAGGCTTTTCCGCCTCCAGCCGCGCGAGCGCCGCCTCCGGCCTTCCGCGGACGATAAGCGTCTTGAGCCGGCCCGCGCCGGAGACGTGCATGACGTCGAGGCCGTCGGGTATGCCGCGGCCCTCGGCGGGCACGAACTGAAGCTTGCAGACATTCTCCTGCAGCTCGCTCAGGCCGCGCTCGAGCAGCATCCTGCCCGAATTTATGATGCCCACGCGGTCGCAGACGTCCTCGAGCTCGCGCAGGTTGTGCGAGCTCACCAGTACGGTCGTGCCGCGCTCGGCCACGTCGGCGAGCAGCAGCGACCAGACCTGCCGGCGCATGACGGGGTCGAGCCCGTCGACCGGCTCGTCGAGAATAAGCGCCTCGGGCCGGAGCGAGAGGGCCAGCCAGAAGGCCGCCTGCTTCTTCATGCCGCGCGAGAAGCGGCGCATGGGCGTCCTCCGGTCGAGAGGGAAGGCCCCGGCGAGCTTTTCGAAGCGCCCGGCGTCGAAGCCCGGGTATTCGCGCGCGTAAAAGCGCATCATGTCGTTGACCGATGCCTGCGGGAAGTAGAAGACCTCGTCCGGTATCCAGGCCATGCGCGCCTTGACGGCGGGGTTTTCAAAAACCGGCTCGCCGTCCGCCAGCGCCTCGCCGGAGTCGGGGCGCAGCACGCCCGTCATGTGGCGCAGGGCCGTCGTCTTGCCCGCGCCGTTCGGGCCCACGAGGCCGTAGACCGAGCCCGATGGCACGCTCATGTCCAGGGCGTCGAGCGCCGTATGCGCGCCGAAGCGCTTTGTGAGCCCCTTGAGTTCAAGCTTCATCTTCCTCCGCCTCCTTTTCGCTCAGTCTCGCGCGGAGCTCCGCGGCCGTGACGCCGAGGTACATGAGCTCCTCCGCCGCGTCGTCAAACTGCGCAAGCAGCTCGCGCACCCGCTCCGAATTCGCCCCGTGCTGCCCGCGGGCGAAGCTGCCCTTCCCCGGCACGGAGACTATATAGCCCTCGCGCTCCAGCTCGCGGTAGGCCCGCTGTATCGTGTTCGGGTTTATGACCAGCCGGCTCGCCAGCTCGCGCACGCTTGGAAGCTTCTCGTCCGGCGGCAGCGCACCGGAGACGATAAGCCGCCGCAGCGAGTCCTTGACCTGCTCGTATATGGGCCGCGAGTCGCGGAAATTTATAGAAATCATCGCCTCACCCTCTCGCAACTGTACTAAGCGTCTTAATACAGTTATGATATACCAAACCCGCACTCCTGTCAAGTGGGCGCGAAAAAGACCGGCCCTCGGGCCGGTCTTCTGCCTCCCGCGGCTCAGCCGCAGGGGATTTCCGTAATTTCAAGCGGGGCGCCGCTCATCCCTGCGAGGAGCCGGGCCGCGCGCTCGAGGCCGCCGCAGCAGGGCACGGTCATGCGCGCGAGGGTGACGGAGCGCACGCGCTTTCCGGCGAAGAGGGCGGCAAGCCGCTCCGCATAGTCCACGCCGTCGAGCTTTGGGCAGCCTATCAGCGTCACGCGCCCGGCCATGTATCGCTCGCGGAAGCCGTCGCAGGAGTATGCGGCGCAGTCGGCGGCGATGAGGACGTCGGCGTCCTCGAGCCACTCCGCGTTCGCGGGGACGAGGCGTATCTGAAGCGGCCACTGCGCGGCGCCCCTGACCGTGGCGCAGGAGGCCCCGGCGGCGGCCGCCGTGCCCTTGAGCGAGCCCACGGCCTCGAGCGCGGCCATGCGCGCCCTGACCGCCGCCTCGTCGTAGGCCGCGGCCTCGCGCTCGATTATCTCAATCGCGCCCGCCGGGCACTCGGGCAGGCAGTCGCCCATGCCGTCGCAGTAGTCGTCGCGTATGAGCCGCGCCTTGCCGGAGCGCAGCTCAATAGCGCCCTCGTGGCAGGCCTCGGCGCAGAGGCCGCAGCCGGTGCATTTGTCCTCGTGTATCCTGACTATCTTGCGTACCATCAAAGCTCTCCCTTCGCGTACATCACCGCGGTCACGGCGACGACGGGCGCGGTCTCGCAGCGGAATATCCGCTCGCCCATCGAGCAGAGGACGGCGCCCGCGCCCTTCGCAAGCCGCGCCTCGGCGAGGGAGAAGCCGCCCTCGGGCCCGGTTATGAGGCTTACGGACTTGAAATCGCCCGCCGCCTCTATCGCCTCGCGCAGCGGCGCGCGGTCCTCGCCCGTCTCGTACATGAAGAGGCAGGCCTCGGACTTTATGGCGGAGTCGAGCATTTCGACGTAGCTTCGGATATACTCCACCGGCGGGATAATGCCGCGGCCGCTCTGCTCCGCGGCGGATTGGGAGATGCGGTTGAAGCGCTCGAGCTTTTTGTCCACGCTTCGGCCGTCGAGCTTCGCGACGCAGCGCTCGCAGTCGAAGAAGACTATGCGCCCCGCGCCGGCCTCGACGCACTTCTGGATTAGGAAGTCCGCCCTCTCGCCCTTGGGCAGGCCCGCGTAGACCGTGACGGCCACCGACGGCTCGCCCCGGCAGGGCACGACCTCGACGACCTCGGCCTCGACCTCGTCCGAGAGCGCGCTCACGATGCGGCAGCGGTAGTCCTTGCCCGCGCCGTCGCATATCACGACGTCCTCGCCCGGCCGCAGCCGCAGCACGCGCACGTGCTCCGCGTCCTTCCCGCGTATAAAGGCCCGTCCGCCCGCAAGGCTGGTCCCGGCCATGAAAAATCTCGGCATAGCTCTCTCCTCCGTAGCTGTGTTCAGTTCCTCCCGCGCACGGGGTGGCGTATAACGGTCCTGAGCTTTTCCGGCGCGGTGCGGCGCGCGTCGCTCAGGTAAATCTCGTGGTGCAGCCGCCCCGACTCGAAATCCGGGGCGTACCCCTCCCGCGCGGCGAACTCGTGCATGAGCTCTATCGTGGCGGGCTCCGCGTCGTAGGGCCCGAGGTGCATGCACTGCACGCACAGCCCCTCCTCAAGCGCGAGGAATTCCGCGCAGGAGAAGTCCTCCCGCTTCTTCGCCGAGGCCTCGGCGACGGCCCAGTCGAAGTCCTCCCAGCCCACGAAGTCCGGCAGGCGGATGGCGGATATCCAGCGAAAGCTCTCCTTGCGCGAGTAATCTATCGCGCCGGCGGCGGAGCCATCCTGATACCAGAAGCCCTCCAGGGGCGGCACAACGTAGTCAAAATAGCCCTCTATCCTCCGGGAGCCCTTCTTGCTCATCTTTATCGTGAAGGCGAGGCCGTAGAGTATGCCCATCGCCCGCTGATATTCCCCGCCCTCCGCGTTGGGGTCGCCCTCGCCGCGCACGGCGACGAAATACATAGAGGGCACCCTGACGATGCCGGGCGTGCTCTTGGGCAGGTAAAATTCCTTATACTCCCTCTTGTAGTCGAACGCCATTGCGTCTCCCCAGGGCTCAGGCGAGGGCGGGCTCGATTTCGGCCGCCGCCTCGTCGCTGAGGAGCCAATCGGCGACGAGGCGCGCCGGGTCGTCCTCGGACAGGCCGGCTAGCGTGACGGCGTAGAGCCCGCCGTACTCCAGCGCCTGCGGCTCAAGCTCCGTGCCCGCGCTTTCGGCGGCGGCGAGGACATCCTCGCCGGGATAGGGCGCTATCACGAGTTCGAGCTCTCCCGCGAGCAGGGCCTCATAGCTCTCCTCCGCGCCGAGGGCCTCCGTGGGGTAGTCGCCGCCGCTGTACTGCGTGTGGACGCGCTCAAAGACGAGTTGGATGAGCGGCATGGCGTCCTCGCTGCCGTTTATGCGCGGGTAATTCTCCGCCGCAACTCCCTCGATGCCGCTCTCCGGCGCGCCGCAGGCGGCGAGAAGCAGCGCAAGTATAAGTGCAACCGGTATAAGTCGTCTCATGAGATAACCTCCCGTCGGTTTTTATCAATTATCTCACATCCGTCACCTTATTGCAAGCGCGGCATACAATGCAGCGGAGGCGTTTGCTATGGATGACGGAACCATCTCGGCCCTCAGGGGCTTTGACGATATATGGGCGCGCGTCTCGGGCGCTTCGGAGGGCGGCGCGCCCTCGCTCGGCGCGCTTGCAGAGGCCGCGGCGAGGCAGTGCGAGCTGCTGACGGCGCTCTCCCGGCGCTGTCCGGCCCAGGCGGCGCGGCTTCGGGGCATGGCGGCGGCGGAGCGCGCGCTTATCTGCCGGCTGAGGGCGGAGCGCTTCCTCGCCTCGGGCGAGGACTGCCGCCCCTCGGCGGCCTGCGCGGTGGTCAACAACGCGCTCTGCGCCCTGCGGGAGGCGCAGCTCGGCGCTTCCTCCCTCGCAGAGGGACTTCAGGCGGCGGCCAACGCCGCGCCCTGCGAGCTCCGACGCGCGCTCGACTCCCTCGCCGCCGGCGAGCGCTGCCGCGCCCGGGAGCTGCGTGAGCTCATTTTGTGCTGCTTCGGCGCAAATTGCTCTTGACTTTGGCGAACGGATAGTATATTATATACGGGCGCTAACTGAATACCTTTTGGTTCGAGCAGCCCGTGGAGATGTCGCGTAGTTGGTCGAGCGCGCACGATTGGAAATCGTGTAGGGGTCAAAAGCTCCTCGAGAGTTCGAATCTCTCCATCTCCGCCACGCGTCGGAACGGATTTCACTCCGTTCCGACGTTCTTTTTTGCGAAGCAAAAAAGAACGTCATCCACTCCGTTGCATCCGTTCCTCCGCTCAAAATTGAACCCGCTGCGCTGGGCTTCAATTTTGTTTTTGGGGTTTCAAAGCCCGCTTTAAGGCGCTGAAAACCGAAGCCGGAGGCTTCGGTTTTGGGGTGCGGCGGGGTTTTGGCTCTGGGCGGCGGAGCGCCCGGAAGGGTTTGCCTTCCGGGCGCTTTTTTATCTCCTTGCGGGGCGGATATAGCTGAGGCTCAGCGCGAGGCCCGCCGGGAGGGTGAGCCAGGGGCTGCGTATCACGAAATTCGCGAGCCGGACGACAACGGGCGTGTTCGCAAAGACGCCGAGCACGGCGAGGATGTCCGTCGCGGCGAGGGCGGCGTAGAGGGCGAGCAGGGCGAGGCCGGCGTATTTCATCGCCCGCTGCACCCTCGCGTCGGGCAGGCCGAGCCACATGCACGCGAGGGCCGAGGCCAGCCATCCCGCCGAAAAGCAGAGCCCGGGCGTCAGCAAAAGCCAGTTGACGTGGGCGTAGGCCATATATGGGAAATATGTATCCGCGCTCATCAGCCAGGCGAAGAACGTGCCGTTTTTGCTCAGGACATAGTTCACGGCCCGGACCGCGAGCAGCAGCGCGCCGAGGGCGAGGAAGGCTCGGTCGAGTATCCAGAAGCGCGAGCGCAGGCGCGCCCTCCCGGCCCCGGGCTCCGCCTCCTCGTCGACAAGCCACTCCGCCGTCACGCCGAAGAGCCCGGCGAGCCGCGTCAGGCTCACCGCGTCGGGCAGGTTCGCGCCCCGCTCCCAGCGGCTGACGGCCTGGCGGGTGACGCCGATCGCCTCCGCGAGCTGCTCCTGCGAGAGGCCGCGCGCGGAGCGCAGCTCCGTGAGTTTATCGGCAAAGCACATGCCCATCCTCCTCAACAAAAAAATCGCCGCCTCCAATGTATCACATCGGAGGCGGCCCGGCAAGAACTAAGCCCAAATCCGGCGACGCAAAATTTATTGCGCGCGTTTTTCAGTCATCCCAGTCGTCGTCCCAGTCATCGTCGTCATCATCGTCCCAATCGTCATCCCAGTCATCGTCCCAGTCATCGTCGTCGTCATCGTCGTCCCAGTCGTCATCATCGTCATCGTCATCCCAGTCGTCATCATCGTCATCCCAGCGGTCGTCGTCGTACCAGTCGTCGTCATCCCAGCGGTCGTCGTCGTACCAGTCGTCGCCATAGCGGTCGTCGTCGTAACGGTCGTCGCCGTCGTCGCGCTCGACCTCGGTGACGCGGCCGGTGTATGCGTCGACCTCAAACTCGTATTCCACGCCGTCGACGATGGCCTCGATCTCATAGTCGCCGTCGTCTATCTCATATTCCTTGACAACGAAGTTCTCGCCGCTGATGCCGGTCTGCTCGGCGACGAGGCGCTCGGCGGCCTCGGCGCTGATGTAGCCGCGGTCGGCGTAGCGCGCGTCGTAGTCGTCCTCGTCGAGGGCCACGGGCTTGGAGGCGACGCCCCGGCTGCTGACGGCGTCGCGCACGGCGGTCTCAACCTCGGTGAGGAAGCCCTCCGGGTGCTCGCTGCCGCGCTCGAGCTTGAGCACAATGTTGCGTTCGTGCCCGGCTATCTCGGCGTCGAAGTATCCGCCCTCGTCTATCTCGCCGACGAGCTCGGCGGCCACGTCGCTGACCGGGCGGCCGTAGTAGCTGTCGTAGCCCGTGAGCACGCTGCGGGCGTCGTCGTTGAGACCGGTCAGGGTGAGGACGTCGCCGGCGGTGTCATACTCCATCTCTATGGCCGGGTTTACGCTCAGGAGCAGCGCCCCGGCCCTCTCTTCCTGCGCGGCGGCGGCTGCGGGGCTCGCGCCGGCGGGAGCTTCGGCGGCTTCGCCGCAGCCCGAGAATATGAGCAGCGCGCTCGCGGCGGCGGCAATAACGGCGTATTTGAGGTTGGACTTCTTCATTTAAGTCATCTCCTTTTATAATCTTTGTTCGGGCCCTGCCCTTTTGTCTTACACCCACAGATTACGGAGCCCGGGTGCGGAAACCGGGGTCGGGAAAAAATTTTTTCGAAAAAAATTTTGCGGCCCGCCAAAAAGGCGGGCCGCGCGGGCTTCAATCATCCCAGTCGTCGTCATAGTCGTCGTCATCG
>DVJK01000113.1 GCA_018716795.1 Candidatus Scatomorpha merdipullorum
CGGCAAGCGCATAAGCTACATCTGCGTGCCGGACAAGCCCGACGGAACAAGCTAAGGCTGGCTGAAAAAGAAGCGGAATGAGCGCGCTCATTCCGCTTAAAATATTTTCGGCGGCGTGTACGCCGCCGGAAATGGATTTAAATCTCTCAGCCCAGCTTCGCGAGCGCCGCGTCTATCCGGCGCAGGGCCTCCTCCCTGCCGAGAATCCTGGTTATCTCGACGGCGCCGCCCGGCGTCACCTGCGTGCCGGAGACGGCGATGCGCTCCGGCCACATGACGGCGGCGTTCTTGACGCCCTCGGCCTCGGCGACGCCCTTCATGGCGTTCAATATCGCCTCGTCGTTCCACTCGCAGTCCGCGAGCGCGGCGCGGCAGAGGCCGAGGAATTTGGCGCTGCTCTCGAGCGTGCTCTTGCTCTTCTTGTTCACGAAAAGCTCGGCGTCGTACTCCGGCAGGGCGTCAAAGAAGCCGAGCTTTGCGGGTATCTCCGTCATGACCTCGGTGCGCTGCTGCAAAAGCGCCGCTATGTCGGCGGGGTTAATCGCGGGGTTCTTCACGGCCTCGCGTATCCAGGGCTCCGCCTCGGCGGCGAAGGCCTCCGGACTCATGGCGCGGATATACTCGGCGTTGAAGTGGCGCAGCTTCTCTATGTCGAATATCGCCGGGCTCTTGGAGAGGCCCTTCGTGTCGAAGACCTGCTCGAGCTCGGAGAGGGAGTATATCTCCCGCTCGCCGCGCGGCGACCAGCCGAGCAGGGCGACGTAGTTCACAATGGCGGGAGTGAGATAGCCCTGCGCCTTCAAATCCTCATAGCTCGGGTCGCCGTGGCGCTTGCTCATCTTGTTGTGCGCGTCGCGCATGACGGGCGAGCAGTGGATGTAGGTCGGCACCTCCCAGCCGAAGCCCTCGTAGAGCAGGTTGTACTTCGGCGCGCTGGAGAGGTATTCCGTGCCGCGCACGACGTGCGTGATGCCCATGAGGTGGTCGTCTATGACGTTCGCAAAGTTGTAGGTCGGGAGGCCGTCGCTCTTCATGAGCACCTGGTCGTCGAGGTCGGCGTTGGGCGCGGTTATGTCGCCGAAAATCTCGTCGTGGAAGGTCGTCGAGCCGCTTTCGGGTATGCGCTGGCGTATGACAAAGCTCTCGCCCGCCGCGGCGCGCGCGTCGGACTCCTCCTTCGAGAGATTGCGGCAGGGGTCGACGGTCTTTTCAAACCTGCCCGCCTTCTCCTCGGCCTCCTTCTCCTCGTGGTCGGTGTGCTCGCAGAAGCAGCGGTAGGCGTGGCCGCGCTCCATCAGGAGCTCGGCGTAGTCCATATAGAGCCCGCGGCGCTCGGTCTGCACATAGGGGCCGACGGGACCGCCGACGTCCGGCCCCTCGTCATGGTGAAGGCCGCACTCGGCGAGCGTCTTGTATATGACGTCCACCGCGCCCTCGACAAGGCGGCCCTGGTCGGTGTCCTCTATCCGGAGGATGAACTTGCCGCCGTTCGCGCGGGCGATAAGGTAGGTGTACAGCGCCGTGCGCAGGTTGCCGACGTGCATATAGCCCGTGGGGCTGGGCGCGAAGCGGGTGCGCACCTCGCCGCGCGGGATGCGCGCTTCCATATCCTCAAACCACTGTTTATCTTTCACGTAAATCCCTCGCTTAGGTGAATTGGCCTATACATCTTATAATTTACCGCCGTCTTTGTCAAGGCGCATTGCAAAATCCGCCGCGCTGTGATATAGTGTGCTTAGTTATGCCCTTCAACACAGCTTTAAGGAGGATGAGACCATGATATCTGCCAGGATGGAAAAGATGGCCGCCGGCGGCAGCGCCATCCGCGCCATGTTTGAGGAAGGCAAGCGCCTCGCCAAGGAGTTCGGCCCCGAGAACGTCTTCGACTTCTCTATCGGCAACCCCTACTTTGCGCCTCCCGAGGCCGTCAAGAACGCCGTTGTCGACATCATCACGAACGAGGATCCCATGTACGTCCACGGCTACCCGGCCAACGCCGGCTATCCCGAGGTGCGCAAGGCCGTCGCGGACTCCCTCAACGAGCGCTTCGGCACGGACTACACCGAGAACAACATCATCATGACCGTCGGCGCGGCGGGCGGCCTCTGCGTCACCATGACCACGCTTCTGAACCCCGGCGACGAGGTCATCTGCATCAGCCCCTACTTCTTTGAGTATAACAACTACATCACCACGCCCGGCGGCGTTGTCGTCGTCGTACCCGCGAGCGAGGCCGAGGGCTTCGTGCCCGACGTCGAGGCCATAGCCAAGGCCGTGACGCCGAAGACGAAGGCGATAATCCTCAACAACCCGAACAACCCCACCGGCGTCGTCTACCCCGCCGAGCTGCTGAAGAAGCTCAGCGACATGCTCGTCGAAAAGGGCCGCGAGTACGGCACCACCATCTACGTCGTCTCTGACGAGCCCTACCGCGAGCTGGCCTACGACGGCGTGGACGTGCCCTGGATGCCCAACTGCATGGAGAACGTGATTGTCGGCTACTCCTGGTCGAAGAGCCTGAGCCTGCCCGGCGAACGTATCGGCTACCTGGTCATCCCGGGCGACATCGCCGAGGGGCAGCTCGTTTTCGACGCCGCCGTGGTCGCCAACCGAATGCTCGGCTTCGTCAACGCGCCGAGCCTCATGCAGCTTGTCGTCGCCCGCTGCCTCAACGAGAGCACCGCGATAGACAAGTACGACGCCAACCGCAAGGCGCTCTACAACGGCCTGCACGAGCTGGGCTTTGAGTGCTCCTACCCCGCCGGCGCCTTCTACCTCTGGGTCAAGACGCCTGTTGAGGAGAAGGAGTTCGTCGCCAAGGCCAAGAGCCACAACATCCTGCTCGTGCCCGGCGGCAACTTCGGCACGCCCGGCTACGTCCGCCTCGCCTACTGCGTCAGCGGCGACATGATTGCTCGCAGCATGAAGGCCTTCGCCGTCCTCGCCGAAGAGTGCGGCCTTAAAAAGTAAGCGTTTGCAATGCGTCCGGGGCTTCCCCGAGGCCCCGGACGCCGCGGCACGCTCCGCGCGCATTTCCCGCGCGCGGCGCGAATCTCACCCGTAAGTAAGAGGAATCGACAATGGAAGAGAAGAAACCCATGGAAGAAAAGAAAATCGACGAGCGCAAGATAATGTTCTCCGGCATCCAGCCCAGCGGCGATTTGACGCTCGGCTCCTACATGGGCGCGATAAAGAACTGGGTCGACATGATAGACGACTACCGCGCCTACTACTGCATCGTGGACATGCACGCCATCACGGTGCGGCAGGTGCCGGCGGACCTGCGCCGGCGCACGATGGAGCAGCTTGCGCAGTACATCGCCTGCGGCCTCGATCCCGACAAGGTCACGCTCTTTGTGCAGAGCCACAACCCCTGCCACGCCGAGCTCGGCTGGGTCCTCAACTGCTACACCATGTTCGGCGAGCTGAGCCGCATGACGCAGTTCAAGGACAAGAGCGCCAAGCATGCCGACAACATCAACGGCGGCCTCTTCACCTACCCCGCCCTCATGGCGGCGGACATCCTGCTCTATCAGGCGGACTTCGTGCCCGTAGGCGACGACCAGAAGCAGCACGTCGAGCTCACGCGCGACGTCGCCATTCGCTTCAACAACGTCTACGGCGAAACCTTCAAGGTGCCCCAGGCCTATATCCCGCGCGTCGGCGCGCGCATCATGAGCCTGCAGGATCCCACCAGCAAGATGTCTAAGTCCGACAAGGACCCCAACGGCTGCGTCCACCTGCTCGAAAAGCCCGAGGACGTCATGCGCAAGTTCAAGCGCGCCGTCACCGACTCGGACACGGGCGAAAACTGCGTGCGCTTCGATCCGGCGAACAAGCCCGGCGTCGCGAACCTCATGCAGATTTACGCCTCCGCCACCGGCGAGAGCTTTGAGGAGATTGAACGCGACTTCACCGGCAAGGGCTACGGCGCCTTCAAGACCGCCGTGGGCGAGGCCGTCGTCGAGCTGCTGCGGCCCATCCAGTCCGAGACGCAGCGCATCCTCAAGGACAAGGCCTATCTCCAGAGCGTGTACCGCCAGGGCGCGGAGAAGGCCTACCACGACGCCTGGCGCACGCTGCGCAAGGTGTATAAGAAGCTCGGCTTTGTCGAGCGCTGAATGCTTTTATAAAGCCGCCCGGCCTGAGTCCGGCGGCCCCGGGAGTGTATAGATAGTATGTTGCCAAATCTGGAGCTGTGGGTGCGGATTCTGCTCGCCATAGCCATTGCCTTTGCCATCAGCTTTGCCGCCACGCCCGTGGTGAAGAGCTTCGCCACAAAAATGGGCGCGATCGACGTGCCCGACGGCAAGCGCCGCGTCCACGACCACCCCATCCCGCGCATGGGCGGGCTTGCAATCTTCCTCGGCTTTTTGCTGAGCGTCGTGCTCTTCGCGGACATCACGCGGCAGGTGCGCGGCGTCCTGCTCGGCGCGGTGCTCATCGTGGCCTGCGGCGCCATAGACGACGTCGTCAACCTGCGCGCGTGGATAAAGCTGCTGGTGCAGATTGCCGCGGCGGTCATCGCCGTGGCGCACGGCGTGGTGATAGAGTTCTTCTCGAACCCGAACATCTTCTCGCCCTACGAGCTTTTGAACCTCGGCTGGCTGGCCATACCGGTCACCGTGCTGTGGATAGTCGGCATAACGAACAGCGTCAACCTCATTGACGGGCTCGACGGCCTCGCCGTCGGCGTCAGCACGATTGCGAGCACGACGATGTTCGTCGTCGCGCTCCTGGTCAGCGAGGGGAACGTCGCGCTGCTGCTCGCCGCGCTCATGGGCGCGTGCATAGGCTTCATGCCCTACAATCTCAACCCCGCGAAGATATTCATGGGCGACACCGGCGCGCTCCTCCTGGGCTATGTGCTCAGCACGGTCAGCGTCGTGGGCATGTTCAAGACCTACGCGCTCGTGACCTTCGTCGTGCCCATACTGGCGCTGTTCCTGCCTCTTTTCGACACGGTCTGCGCCTTTTTCCGCCGCCTGCTGCGCGGGCAGAGCCCCATGCACCCCGACCGCGGCCACCTGCACCACCGGCTCATTGACATGGGCCTGAGCCAGAAGCAGGCCGTCGCCATACTGTACTCCCTCTCCGCCATCCTCGGCCTCTGCGCCGTCGTGCTGGCCACCACCGGCACCGTGCGCACCATACTGATTGTCGTGGCCGCGCTCGCCGCCGTCGCGATCGGCCTCTTCATCTCCAGGACGCTCAAGGGCCACCACTACCGCCCGCCGGTCGATCCCAGCCTCGAGGGCGTCGAGGAGGAGCACAACGTCCACCACCGCAAGGAGGAGCCCCATGACTAAGCTCAGGGTCATGAGCATATTCGGCACGCGCCCGGAGGCCATCAAAATGGCCCCGCTCGTGCTTGAGCTCGCGCGCCGCGAGGAGCTTGAAAGCCTGGTCTGCGTCACGGCGCAGCACCGCGAAATGCTCGACGGCGTGCTGGGCGTGTTCGGCATAAGGCCGGACTATGACCTGAACATCATGAAAAGCGGCCAGACGCTCTCGGACATCACCGCGCGCGTGCTGGAAGGGCTCGCGGGCGTCTTTGAGCGCGTGAAACCCGACCTCGTGCTTGTCCACGGCGACACCACCACCACCTTCGCCGCCGCGCTCGCGGCCTTCTACGCTAAGATAAACTGCGGCCATGTCGAGGCCGGCCTTCGCACATACGACCGCTGGTCGCCCTATCCCGAGGAGCTGAACCGCCAGCTCGTCGGCCGCCTCGCCGCGCTGCACTTCGCGCCGACGGCGAGCAACGCCGCCAACCTCGCGCGCGAGAACATAAAAAACGGCGTCTATATAACCGGCAACACGGTCATAGACGCGCTGGAGTACACCGCGCACGGCGAGGGCTTCGAGTCGCCGGAGCTCAACGCGCTCGACTTTTCGGGGAGGCGCGTCATAACGCTGACCTGCCACCGGCGCGAAAACTACGGCGAGCCGATGGAGCGAATCTTCGCCGCCGTGCGCCGCATAGCCCTCGATAACCCCGACGCGCTTGTCGTCTACCCTGTCCACCTCAGCCCCGTCGTGCGCGCCGCCGCGCACGCGGGCCTCGACGGCGTGGGGAACGTTGCGCTCATTGAGCCGCTCTCCGCCGTGGACATGCACAGGCTTATCGCGAAGAGCTATATGGTCATGACCGACTCCGGCGGCCTTCAGGAGGAGGCGCCGGCGCTGGGCAAGCCCGTGCTCGTCCTGCGCGGAGAGACGGAGCGGCCCGAGGCCGTGGAGGCCGGGACGGTCAAGCTCGCCGGCACGGAGACGGCGCGCATCACGGCCCTCGCGAACGAGCTGCTGCACGACAGCGCCGCCTACGAGCGCATGGCCCGCGCCGTCAACCCCTACGGCGACGGCCGCGCGAGCGCGCGCATTGCCGACGCGATTGAATTCGAGCACGGCCTGCGCGGCGAGGCGCCGGAGGCGTTCAAGCCATGAGGCGGCGCTCGAGGCTCATAATAATACTGCTGCTGGTCCTGACGGCGGCGGTCATTGTCTACGCGCTCTTCTTCATGGGCCGGGACGCGGAGACCGCCGAGGTCTACCTCCCCACCCCGAACCGCGAGGACGGGGCCGGCTCCACCGCCGCGCCGGGCTTCACGCTCTCCGAGCTCACGCCCGGGAACGTCCAGGCCGCGCTCGCGGAGCTCAGCCGCGCCGAGAGCTATTCGCGCACCGTCACCGTCGAGGACTTCTGGGGCAGCGGCAGCGCTGAAAGCCAGCTCATGGTCTGGGTCAGCGGCGAAAAGGCCCTCATCCGCGGCTCCATGGGCGGCAGCACGCGCAACCTGCTGCTCCTTGACGGGATGCTGTATGTATGGTACGACTCCATCTCCGGCCTGCGCGAGCTTGAATACTCCGACGGCGCGGACGCCTGGCTGCGCTGCATCACCTACGAGGACGTCCTCGAGCTCGACTCGGAGCTTATCAGCGCCGCGGGCTATCAGCAATACGCCGGGGCCGACTGCATATACGTCGAGTACAGCGAGGGCGATGAAGATTATGTAAACCGCATCTACGTCTCCGTCGACACCGGCCTCCTCATGGGCGCGGAGACTCGCTCCGGCGGCGAGCTGATATACCGGATGCAGTCCACCCTGCCCGAGCTGACGGCGCCGGACGAGAGCCTTTTCACCCCTCCGGAGCGCTGAGTTCAGAAAAGCAGCAGCGCCGCGAGGACAATGAGCAGCTGCGTGTCGCCGCTCTCGCGGTACATGAGGTAGACGACGGCCAGGAGCAGCAAATCCTCGCTGTCCAGGCCGCCGAGGCGGCGGTTCAGGTTCCCGCCGAGGCCGCCCAGAAGCGCTTCAAGCCCCGCGAACGGGCTTCCTCCCCGCCCCGGCGGCCTCGCCGGGGCGGAGCTTTCGCTTCGCCTCGGGGCGGCCGGCTTCGGCGGCGTATGTATCTCCCGCACCGGCCCGCTCTCCGGTTCCGCCGGGCGAGGCGGGAGCTCCTCCGCCTTTTTCGGCGGCCTCCGGGGCGGCTCACCCGGCTCGGGCAGGCTCACATAGCGCCCGGTCAGGGCGTTGTAGCGGTTATACAGGCTCCTCACCTCCAAGCGCGCCCAGCTCGCCCGCGAGGGAGGCCAGCGAGGCCAGCCGCGCAAGCCTGAGCGCGCGGTCAAGCCTGCGCCGCCTCTCGGCGGACAAGAACGGGCGCAGCGCGTCGAGCAGCGCGGCCTCGTCGGCGTTCAGCGCCTTGCCGCGCAGGAGCTTAACCGCCCGGCGCACCAGGCCCTCGTCCGCCTCCGGGGCCTCGCCCTTCCCCTCGCCGCCCATGAGCGACTTGGCCATCTCGGCTATGCGCCCCATGGCGTCCGGGTCGGAGAGTATGGAATTGAGCTTATCCTCCAGGCCGTCCACGCGCCGCGCCTCCCTTCCGCTATTTCATGGCCTCGCCGAGCATCTGCGCGAGCTTTTTCCCCTCGTCGGTGGCCAGCACGCGGCGGAGGATGTCCTTCATGGCCGCGGCGTCGCCGCTGCCGGCGGCCCTTATGAGCTCGGCCTCGGAGAACATGCCCTCGAGCGCGCGGGCCGCGTCCGTGGCGCCCAGCGCGCCGAGCTTGGCGCGCGTCGCCTCGTCGAGACCGGCGGCAAAACTGTTGACGTCCATTCAAATCCCCTCCGCGGGCAGTATATTCCCACTCGGTTCAGGAGGTGCGCGTCCATGCGCCTTGTCGTTTTTTCGGATACCCACGGCCGCGTTCAGCTGCTGCCTCAGTGCGTGCGCCGCACGAGTCCGGACATCCTCGTCCACCTCGGCGACCACTTCCGCGACGCGGACATACTCTCGCGGGAGTTCCCCGAAATCCCGCTGTACGTCCTGCCCGGCAACTGCGACTTCATGAGCCGCGCCGAGCCGGACACGCTGGAGTTCTTCGCCGGGCAGGTGAAGGTCTTCGCCACGCACGGGCACCGCTACGGCGTCAAGTCCACGATGGACTCGCTGCTGAACAGCGCCCACTTCTCCGGGGCGCAGCTCGTCCTCTACGGGCACACGCATATCGCGCGCATAGACTACGTCTCGGGCATGACCGTCGTGAACCCCGGCTCCTCCGGCCTCGGCGGCGAGCCGAGCTTCGCGCAGATAGACATACGCGAGGACAAAATAGCCGCAAAAATCCTGCCCGTCAGCCCAAAGGACCCGTATATGTGAAAAAAGCGCCCCGCGTGGGGCGCTTTTTTTTCCCTTTTTCCGAAGAAATCCCGGCTCTGCAGGTATCCGTTCACGGCCAGGAATATCAGCGCGGCCGCGGCAAGGGCCACGGCGGAGCCGACAATGAGCGACTTCACGTCGAGCGTGAGCGCAAAGGCCACCAACGCCGTGATGGCCGCCGCCAGAAGGCTGAGCAGCACCTCGCCGCGCAGCACGATGCGCTGCCTGTACCGGGCGGCGGAGCCGTCGTCCTCCATGTCGCCCAGGGCGGACATGGCCTGGATGAAACCGACGAGCAGGGCTATGGCTCCGGCGGCGCAGACCGCGGCGCAGATTACCGACGTCACAACTATCTGACGGTGCGTGTAAACCGGTACGAACAGGAGAATGAGGCCCGCGGCGACGGCGGTCAGCGACGCGCCGGAGATGATTATGCAGTAAATATTGAAGCGGCGCAGGACGGAGTCCAGCAGCCATTT
>DVJK01000114.1 GCA_018716795.1 Candidatus Scatomorpha merdipullorum
TACCCGCGCTCCACGGCGCGGCGGGCCGCGAGCATGGAGTCGGTGTCGTCCTTGCGCACGGGGCTGACCTCGGTGTCCGGATAGTCGGGCACGCGGCCGAGGGAGTCGAAGTCGCCGAGGACGAGGTCGGGCTTCGCGCCCAGGCGCTCGAGGTGGAGTATGCCCGCGTCGGCGGCAATGACGAAATCGCCTGGGGCGGGAGCAAAGCGCGCCGGAGCAAAGTCCGCCGCGCCGACGATATAGCAGCTTTTCATCTCAGACCTCTCTTCCGATAAAGCGCCAGGGCCGCACCCGGTCCTCGGGCGAGGCGTAGGCTATGCCGACGCGAGGCGCGGCGCTCAGCTCCCACTCGCCCTCGCGCGGCGCGAAGTACAGCTCCGCGCCGCCGTCGACGGGAAGGCCGGTGAACGCGCCCGTAATGCCGAGCGCCTTTGTGAGCCTGCCCGGGCCGGGGAAGCCCTCGCAGGCGCGCACGAGCACGCCCTGCGGCGCGCCCTCGCCGCCGGTGACGGCGTTCAAAAGCCAGTGTATGCCGTAGCAGAGATAGACGTAGAAGACGCCGCCGCGCATATAGAGCGGGGCGTTGCGCTTCGTTTTCCCGCGGTAGGCGTGGCAGGCGGAGTCGAGCTCGCCGCAGTAGGCCTCCGTCTCGGTTATGACGAGCGAGTTCTCCGTGCCGTCGGGCAGCGCGCGGACAATCCGGCAGCCGACGAGCTCCGGCGCGACGGCGAGCGCGTCACGCTCAAAGAATTCGCGGGGAAGCCGCGTCACAGCGGCTTGTTGCAGTAGGGGCAGAAGCGTATGCGCATCATGCCGCTGGCGGGCAGGCTCGCGCCGCAGTGCGGGCAGCGCCAGAATATCTTGGGCAGGAGTATCATGAAGACGATGATGAGCACGAGCGCGATGTAAAACGTGGTCATCTCGTGGTTGATAAGTCCGATGAAGCCCAGCAGGAAGGCGAAAAGGGACATTATCCAGCAGACGAGCGCGGCGGCGCGCGGCGGGATATTCTTTCTCATTTATATGTACCTCCGAATTTTGATTACTTGTCCAGCTGCCGGGGTATCAGCACCTCGGTGACGGCGAGCACGGCTATCGCCGCCGCCCCGGCGAACCACCACTCGAACATGACGGCGGCGGCTCCCGCGGCGAAGGCCAGCACGCTTATGACGCGGCAGACCGTGCGCACGGCGCGCTCGTGCCCGCGCAGCTTGTCCATGAGCGCCTTCATATCAGTCGAGCTTATTCCCGCAGTAGGGGCACTTCTTCTCGCCGAAAATGACCTTCATGGGCAGCTGCTCGTCGCACTTCGGGCAGCGCCAGAAGACGGTCAGCGCCAGCACGTCGCAGCAGATGCCGCAGCTCATGAAGATGATGCCGTATATGGCGCTGCCGAGCTTCCAGATGATGAAGCCCGCGACGAAGAGCACCACCATGGCGACGGTGCACCAGAGCAGTATTTTGACCGGGTGGTCGGCCCGGCTGGGCCTGTCCTCAGGCGGAATGTACATGGCTTACCTCCGTTCAGCGCTTCTCGGGGACTATTTCAATCCAGTAGCCGTCCGGGTCCTCGATGAAATAGACGCCCATCTTCGGGTTCTCAAAGCAGACGCAGCCCATGGCGTCGTGCTTCGCCTTGGCCGCGGCGAAGTCGTCGACCTTGAAGGCGAGGTGGCTTTCATTCTCGCCGAGGTCGTAGTCGCGGTCCGCGTGCTCTTTTAGCTCCGTGAGCTCTATCTGGAAGCTCGCGGCCTCGTTGGCGAGGAAGACCAGCTTGAAGGAGCCGTCCTCGGCCTCCTTGGTCTTCACGGGCCGGAGGCCGAGCGCCTCGTCGTAGAACTTCAGGCTCCGGGCCATGTCGCGGACGTTTATGTTGCAGTGGTAAAACCGGAATGTCATATATGTACGCCTCCCGTGCGGTATACTATAAGCATACCGCGGGAGGCGCTTTTTGGCAAGAGCATTTTTAGCCGCAGCAGTTCGGCTTATACTTCTGCTTGAGCTGCTGCGTGCGCTGGGCGTTGGCCTGCTCGGGCGCGTACCAGCCCTTGCGCTGCATCTCCTTGTAGAGCTCGTCCTGCATCCCGAGCTCGAAGTTGAGCGCCGTGGCGAAGGCCTGGCGCACGTTAGGCGTGCTCGCCTCTATGGCGCCGTGCATATAGAGGTCGCAGACGCCCTTCGCGGTGTTGAGCAGGTTTTCCATTATAAGCTTGTCGTCCATGCCTGCCTCCTCAGATAAGGTCGTAAAAACGGGCGTACATCTGGCTGTGCTGCTCGGCGAGCTTCGTCACGCTCTGCCTGAGCGCGCCGTCCTGAAGCATGGCCGCCGCCTCGCGGCACTGCCGGGTCAGGAACTGCGCGTGGCCGAGCGCGTCGTCAAGATACAGCGTCTCCTTCGTGGTCATGAAAATCACCTCGCGCGTAGTATGCGCGCCGAAGCGCGGAATATGCGCGGCGTTGAGGCGATGTTGAAATTTTCAGCTTATATTTTGCGTATCTTTCGCGTTTAAAAGCTCGTCCGCGCTGACGCCCAGGACGCGGGAGAGCACCTTGAGCTCTATGTCCGTGACGAAGCGCTCGCCGCTTTCAATCCTCTGGACGGCGTTTTTGTCCAAATCCAGGCCCTCTATCTGAAGCCGCTCCGCCAGCGCGCGCTGGGATACGCGACCGGGCATCGCCTGCCGCAGCTCGCGCACCCGCGCGCCGCAGATGTTGTTGCCGCCCTCCGGCGCTCGGTTCTTATACATATTCTCGCCCCTTTTGACACTTAGTGCTTGTCATTTAGGCGATTATATGCTATACTCGAAGCCGCCTTGACATTCAGTGAATGTCAAAACACGATTAAGCCGGGTTTAGCGCTTTCCGGCTTGCCAAAATTTCAATACAAGCGTATAATCTGACCCATATCCGCAAGGTATTACGGAGGTAAACCATGACTGACGAATTGCTCCGCGTGGAGCATGTGACGAAAAATTACGGCAAAAACACTGCCAACCGCGACATAAGCTTCGCGGTGAACGCGGGCGAGACCGCCGTCCTGCTCGGCCCCAACGGCGCGGGCAAGAGCACGATTATCAAGTGCATCGCGGGCCTCCTGCGCTTCAAGGGCGACATTTTCATCGCGGGCGAGCCGAACAAGTCGCTCGCGGCCAAGCGCCGCCTGGGCTATATACCCGAGATGCCCGCGGTCTACGAGCTTCTCACCGTGGCGGAGCACCTTGAGTTCATCCGCCGGGCCTGGCGCATGGACGACGACGGCTACGGCGACGCGCTGCTCGAGCGGCTGGAGCTCGCGGACAAGCGCGGCAAGCTGGGCCGCGAGCTCTCCAAGGGCATGCAGCAGAAGCTCTCCATCGCCTGCGCCATGGTGCACAGGCCGGACGTGTTGATATTCGACGAGCCGCTGGTCGGGCTCGACCCGCACGCCATAAAGGAGCTCAAGGCTATCTTCCGCGAGCTGCGCGCGGAGGGCCGCGCCGTGCTCATCTCCACGCACATGATAGACTCCGTCGAGGACTACTGGGATGTCGCGCACATCATGATGAACGGCGAGTTTGCCGCGACGAGGCGCGCCGGCGAGACCGGCGGCCGCGACCTCGAGGAGCTCTTCTTCGCCATAACCGAGGGCGGTGAGCAGGCATGAGCGCCCTCGCCTATCTCACCCTCACCACGCTCAAAAACCGGCTCAGGGGCCTTTTCCGCTCGCCGGCGAAGCTGATTTACGCAATCGTAGTCGTCGCGCTGCTGGTCTTCGTCGTGGTCATCGGCGCCGCCGGCGAGAGCGGCGGCGGCTCAGCCGCGCCCAACTCCCAGCTCGGCGCGATAGCCGTCGGCTACTTCGCGCTGATGTTCCTCATGACGGCCAACTCCGGCTTTTCGACGGGCATGAGCGTCTTCAAGATGCCGGACGTGAACTTCCTCTTCGCCGGGCCCTTCAGGCCGCTGCGCGTCCTCTTCCACGGGATGCTCAACCAGATGGCGACCGCGCTCATCATGGCCGTCGTCATACTCTTCCAGTACGGCTGGATGCACACGAGCTACGGCGTGGGCTTCGGCGGGCTGCTTATCTTCGTCCTCGGCTACGGCCTCGCGGTCTTCACGGGGCAGCTCACGGCGATGGTGATATACTGCCTCAGCTCCGGCCGCGACCGCGTGCGCAAGGCCCTGCGCTTTGCATACGTCGCCGTGACGGCGCTCTGGGCGCTCTATCTCGGCTGGCGCGCGCTGGGCGCGGAGAGCGCGCTCGACGGGCTCTGCGACGCAATGGTCGACCCCATTGGCCGCCTCTTCCCCGTCGCGGGCTGGCTGGGCGCGGCCTGCTATGAGGCGCTGCTGGGCAATTTCGCGCCCGCCGCGCTGCTGACGCTCCTCTGGGCGGCGTACTCCGCCGCGCTCGTCATAATCATGGTCAAGGCCGACCGCGACTACTATGAGGACGTCCTCCAGAGCACGGAGACCGCCTTCCTCACCCAGGCCGCGGCGAAGGAGGGGCGCATAGCCGACGCCGCGCCCAAAAACGTCAGCGTCGGCAAAACCGGCCTCGGCGGCGGCTTCGGCGCGAGCGCGTTTTACTACAAGCACCGCGTGGAGAACCGCCGCAGCCGCAAGTGGCTGCTGAGCGGCATAGAGCTGGTCTTCATCATCGCGAACCTGGGCTTCGCCTTCTTCATGCGCGACACGGGCATCGTCGCGCCGCTGGCCTTCGCGGCCTATCTCATGTTCTTCTACGTCGCCACGGGCCGGCTCATGCGGGAGATGACCAAGCCCTACGTCTACCTCGTGCCCGAGCCGCCGACCAAAAAGCTGCTCTGGTGCCTGCGCGAGAGCGCGGCGGGCTACGCCGTCAGCGCGCTGCTGAGCTTCGGGCCGATGTGCTTCTATGTCGAGGCCCCGCTCGCGAGCATCGCCGCCGCGGCGGCCGCGTACTTCAGCTACGCCTACCTCTTCGTCGCCGGCAACCTGGTGACCGAGCGCGTCTTCGGCGGCATGACGGTCAAGGCGCTGGTCTTCCTCTTCTACTTCATCGTGCT
>DVJK01000115.1 GCA_018716795.1 Candidatus Scatomorpha merdipullorum
GCTCGTCGCCCAGTTCCCCGTGAGCTTCAACAAGTTCGTGAACTGGTTCGCAAAGGTATAAAGATAGGCTCGAAACACCCGCGCGTTTCAGCGCAGAAAAAGGACCGGTCCTCGGACCGGTCCTTTTTGCGCGCTAGATGCGCGGACGGACGACACCGCGATGCTCCCACCCCGCGCCGGGCGGGCGTGGAAGATAAGCCCCTACGGTGGGTTGGGTCGGTTTCGGGCAACGTGGTTGCGACGCACCCACGTTGCCCTCAACCCCTCAGTCACGGCGCTTTGCGCCGTGACAGCTCCCCTGAAAGGGGAGCCGAGGCGGGGTGCTGTGCGGCGGCGTTGTCCGTTGACCGTCGCCGTCAGCTCTTCAGTCACGCTTTATGGCGTGCTGCGGCCGCCAGGGCGGAGAGGATGGCCAGGAGGGGGAGGGTGAAGCAGGTGCCGGTGGAGAAGAGGGCCTGGAGGAGATAGGCGAGCAGGGCGGGAGCCAGGGGCGTCCTGAGCGAGCGGCGCAGCGTGTGGGCGGCGAGGGTTACATAACACGCCCCGCCTATTATTCCGAGCTCGGTCAGCGCGCTCAGTATTTCGCTGTGGGCGCTGTCCGCGAGGGTGTGGAAGGTCAGGCCGGTCTCGGGCACATAGCGCGTGAACTCAAGCGTCGAGCGCAGCGCGAAGCTGCCGGGGCCGCCTCCGAGGACGGGCCGCTCGCCAAAAAGGCGCAGCGCCTCGCGCCATATTGCCACGCGGCTCGAGCCGAAGCTGTCCTCGACGCGGCCGTGCAGCAGCTCGCCTAGCTCGTGGAGCGTGCCGCTCTCCGGCGCGGCGAGGTAGAGCCAGAGCAGCGCGGCAAGGCCCGCGGCGGCCTCGAGCGCGAGGACGGCGAGGCCGAGGCGGCGCTTTTTTTGGTATACATAATACGGAACAAATATAAGCGCGCTGCCCAGCAGCCCGACGAGCGCGGCTTCACAGCCGCCGAGCGCGCAGATTGCCGCGCCCAGCGCCGCGGGCAGGAGGAGCCATAGGCTTTCCCGCCGATTTACCGCCGAAAAGGCCAGCAAAGGGCAGCTCAGGGCGAGAAAACCACCCAAAATGTTCGTGTTTCCAAGCGTACCGAGGAAGGCGCCGTTATAATCCACGCCCGCGCCGTAGAAATCAAAGCCCTCGGGATATAGCCAAAGTGGGTTGAGACCGGCCAATTGCAGCGCCGCGACGAGGCAGCAGAGCGTGACGGAGACGCCGAGCAGGTTTACGTAACGCCATTTAAACTCGCCGTAGGCCGAGCAGCCGAGCCCCGCGAGGACATAGAGCGCCAGCGGCAAAAGCCCGTCGTACCGCCGGCCCATGAGGCCCGGCGAAAAGGGGCTCGCGAGGTATGAGAGCGCCGCCCAGGCGAGGAGCAGCGCGCAGAGCAGCGCGAAGGGCCGGTCGGGGCGCGGCCTCTCCCGTCCGGCGAGGGCGGAAACGGCCAGCGAAGCGAGCCAGAGCCCCGTGACCGCGGCGAAAAAGGCGAATTTCCAGAAGGTTATGTTCCCATAGCCCTCAAAGCCCGTCCACAGCGGGAAGACGAGCAGCATGACGCAGATGTACTTGTCGGTGAGGCAGGCGGGCGAAATTTTCATGCCCATATTCTAGCACGGCGCGCAGCGGGCCGCAAGTCTCTTGCCAGAAGCGCGCGGATATGCTTTAATTAAGGCGAGGTGAGAGCATGTATATCGACACGCACGCGCACTACGACAGCTCAAAATTCAACTCCGACCGCGACGCCGTGCTGGCCTCGATGCCGGAGAATGGAGTTGACATAATAATTGATCCCGGCTGCGACGAGCCGAGCTCCCGCGCGGCCATGGCCCTCGCGGAGAGGTATCCCTTCGTCTACGCCGCCGTGGGCTGGCAGCCGGAGGAGTGGGAGAGCTGGGATATGTACTCGCCCGGCGTCGTCCGCGAGCTGGCCGCGCATCCGAAGTGTGTCGCCATAGGCGAGATAGGCCTCGACTACTACTGGGATAAGGAGTACAAGGAGCTCATGTACGACATGTTCGTGACCCAGCTGGAGCTGGCTTTGGAGCTCGATAAGCCCGTCATAATCCACGACCGCGAGGCGCACGGCGACTGCCTTGATATCGTGGGCCGCTATCCGAAGCTGCGCGGCGTCTTCCACTGCTTTTCCGGCAGCGCGGAGATGGCCCGCGAGCTTGTGAAGCGCGGCTGGTATCTCGGCTTCGACGGGCCGGTGACCTACAAAAACGCCCGCCGCGCCATCGAGGCGCTGGAGGCCTGCCCCGTCGAGCGCATCCTGCTCGAGACCGACAGCCCCTATCTCCCGCCCGTGCCCTTCCGCGGGAAGCGGAACGACTCGGCGAAGCTCCCGTACATCGCCGCGCGCATAGCCGATGCGAAGGGCCTTGAAACCGCGGAGCTCGCCCGGATAACAAGCGAAAACGCCCGGCGGCTCTTTGGGATTTAAGCGCCGGATTGTGACCGAATTGTTACGATTTCAGGGCAAAATCCGGAAAGAAATGCGGAAAAATTCGCGCTTAACATTTGTGTAATATTTAACGGGTTTTTCGCGTAACAAATGCGGGGTATCATAATACTCGCAAGAGACAGTTTCATCTTTTTCATTTTGTCCTCATTCCATAGGGAAGCCGCCCGGCGAGAACCGGGCGGCTTTTCCGTCTGTATGCGCAGGGCGGGCCTCAGCCCCTGAGCACCTCCGCGAGCTCGGCGACGTCGGCGAGGACATAGGAGGGCTTCAGCTCGCTTTCGGCGAGGATTTCCGGCGTCGTCTCGCCGCTCATGACCAGGACGCTCTCGGCCCCGGCATTGACGGCGACGGCGATGTCCGTGTATATCCGGTCGCCCACACAGCAGATTTTTTCGTTGGGCACGCCGGTCATTTTGGATATTATGTCAACCATGCTCCGGTTGGGCTTGCCTATGTAGAAGGGATTGACGCCGCTTGCGGCGGTGAGCAGGGCGCAGATGCTGCCGCAGTCGGGCAGGACCTCGCCGGCGGGCATGGGGCAGACCCAGTCGGGATTCGCGGCGATAAAGGCCGCGCCGCGCCGCAGGAAGTGGACGGCCTTATCCAACTTTTCATAGGTCAAAGTGGTGTCGAACCCCACGCAGACGACGCTTGCGTCGTCGTTTTGCGTGAGCTCCGCGCCGTAGCTCGCAAGCTCCCGCTCAAAGGCCGGTGTGCCGACGGCGTAGACCTTCTCGCCGGGGTGCCGCGTTTTGAGATACATGCCCGTGGCCATGCCGGAGGTGAAGACGTTTTCCCTCTCACAGGGAAAGCCCAGGCCTTTAATCCGGGTTATGTAATCCTCTCCGGCGCGCGAGGAGTTGTTCGTGAGGTAGATGTAGCCCCGCCCGGACGCCTCGAGCGTCCGGATGAAGTCCACGGCGCCTGGGAAGACCTCGTCCCCCAGGTACAGCGTCCCGTCCATGTCCAGCAGAAAAAGCGTGCACGCCCTGAGTTTTTCGTAGTTCAAGCCCTGTCCTCCTTATTTTTCTGTGTATCCTCTTCCAAATCTCCGGCTTCCAGCGTCATGAGCTCCTCCCTGGTAGGGGCCTCCAGCGAGCTCAATCGGTCGGCCTGGCGCGAGACGGCGTCCTCAAAGAGGTTGCGCACGGCGCGGGCGTTGCCGAAGCTTTCGTCGCGGTTTTCGTACAGCCCGGCCAGCAGCGCCCTGAGCCTTTCGTCCGCCCCTTCGGAGAGGACGTAGCCGAGCTTTTTGCAGCGCAAAAGGAAAATCTCGCGCAGCTCCTCCGGCGTATAGTCCGGGAAGTGGATGTATTTATTAAAGCGCGACTCGAGCCCGGGGTTGGAGTGGATGAAGCGCTCCATGGGCCCGGAGTAGCCCGCGGCTATGACGACGAGCTCGCCGCGGTGGTCCTCCATGCCCTTCAAAAGCGTCTCGACGGCCTCACGGCCGAAGTCGTTTTCGCCGCCGGAGGCGAGGGAGTACGCCTCGTCTATGAACAGGACGCCGCCGAGGGCGGAATCGATAACGCCGGCGGTCTTTATCGCGGTCTGCCCGACATAGCCGGCGACGAGGCCGGAGCGGTCGACCTCCACGAGCTGGCCGGTTTTGAGCGCGCCAATGGCGGCGTAGAGCTCGCCGAGGAGCCGCGCGACGGTGGTCTTGCCCGTGCCGGGGTTGCCGGTGAAGACCATGTGCAGGCTCACCTCCGGGGCGGGCAGCCCGGCCTTTGCGCGCAGGGCGCGTATTTTGACGAGGTTTACGAGGCTTTTGACCTCCTCCTTGACGCTTTTGAGGCCGACGAGCGAGTCGAGCTCCGCCATAAGCTCCTCAAGCGGGCGGGTTTCGGGCTTCTCGGTCCCGGGCTCTTCGCCGCTTTCCGCCTCCGCTTTCGCGGAGGGCTCCGCCGGCTTCACCCTCGGGGCCTTTTCGACGAAGGAGGGCTCCGCGGTCGTGACGTAGTCGAGGGGGTTGAGCGGGCGCTTCGAGGGCTTGACTCCCGCGCTCTCACACACGGCCTCGAGCCGGGCGGAGAGGTCGCGGATATACTCGGCCTCGGCCGCGCTGAGCTCCCCGTCCGCCGCGGCGAGGGAGAGCAGGAGGTTCGTCACCATGCGCACGAAGACGCGGGAATTGTCAAG
>DVJK01000116.1 GCA_018716795.1 Candidatus Scatomorpha merdipullorum
CGTCTGCCACGAAAAATACTGGTCGCACCGCTACTGCGCGAGGCACAAGCTCCGCCGCGGCAGCCAGTGCGCCGTGATACAGCTTTGAAAAGGTGAGCCATGAGTCATTCTAAAGCCAAAAAGCCGATACGTGCCCTCTGCCTCGCGCTCGCGCTGCTGACGCTCTCCGCCTGCGGCGGGAGCGAGGCCGCGCCGGAGGAGAGCGCCCTGCTGGGTATGCCGGGCGAGGAGCTGGGCATAGGCGAGGCCGCCGACGCGGTCTTCTCCCTCAACTACAACAGCCAGGCCAGCCTCAACCCCTACGCCACGGACGACACGGACAACCTGCTCATAAGCCAGCTGGTCTACGACAACGTCTTTGAGCTGGACGACGACTTCAACCTCACGAGCCGCATACTCGAGGACTGGGAGGTCAGCGCCAACGGGGCCTACTGGACCTTCACGGTCAAGGAGGACATACCCATGCACGACGGGAGCGAGCTCACGGCCTACGACGTGGCATACTCAATATCCCTCGCGCGCCGCACCGACCGGTACTCCGGCCGCTTCCAGTGCATGTACGGCGCGAGCGCCTCGGACGAGCGCACCTTCCACATCTCCACGACGAAGGCGCACAGGCTCATACCCTATCTGCTGACCGTGCCGGTCGTGAAGGACGGCTCCGCCAGCCAGACGCGGCCGGCGGGCACAGGGCCCTACATGTACGTCGAGGACGCCGACTATATCGAGGCCTTTCCGGGCTACGGCTCATCGGTGCCGGTGGAGCGGATATACATGAAGGAGTACACCGGCGCCGAGAACATCATCGCGGCCTTTGAGAACAGTTACATAGACCTCGTCGTCAACGACGCCTCCGGCGCCTCCAACATAGGCTACGGCGGCAACACCGAGACGCGGTGGTACAACACCCTCAATATGCACTACATCGGCTTCAACATGGAGAGCGACATGGTCAGCAACCCCTCCGTGCGCTACGCCCTGAGCCTCGCGGTCGACAGGCAGACCGCGGCGGACAGCTATATGAAGGACGGGGCGACGGCGGCCGCGCTGCCCATATCCCCGGCCAGCCCGCTCTATAACGGCGAGCTCGCCTCCCAGCTGAACTACAATCTCTCCCTCTGCGCCCAGGTGCTCGAGGGCGCCGGCGTCTCGGACATGGACAACGACGGCCGGCTCGAGCAGCTATACGCCAGCCAGCTGCGCGACTTTGAGCTGGACCTCATCGTCTGCTCCCAGAGCTCCGGCAAGGGCGACGTCTGCAACCGCTTCGCCGAGGACATGGACTCGCTCGGCGTCACGGTCAACGTGCGCGAGCTGAGCTGGTCTGACTATCTCTCCGCGCTCCACGGCGACGACCTCGACGGCGACGGGCAGCCCGACGTACACTTCGACATGTACTACGCCGAGGTCAAGCTCGGCGCGGACTTCGACCTCACCGCCCTGCTGACGGAGGAGGGCTCGCTCAACTACGGCGGTATAACCGACTCGAGCTACGCCACGTACATAAACGACTACCTCGCCGCCGACGACCTCACGCGCTCGAGCGAGAGCTATGAGCTGCTGCGGTATATCGCCGCCAACGCGCCGATAATCCCCGTCTGCTTCGAGCGGCACGAGGTCATAACGCACCGCAACGTCATAACCGGCATGAACGTCACCGCCAACAACGTGTTCTTTAATATCTCAGACTGGACCATAACATTCTCGGACGAAGACAGAGAGGAGAAATGACCATGACAGACAGACAGCTTATGGACATTGCCGAGCAGGCCTCGAAGATGGCCTACGTGCCGTATTCGCGCTTCGCCGTGGGCGCGGCGCTCGAGTGCTCCGACGGCACGGTCTTTACCGGTTGCAACGTGGAGAACGCCGCCCTCGGCTCCACGATATGCGCCGAGCGCACCGCCGCCTGCAAGGCCGTCAGCGAGGGGCACACGGACTTTGCGCGCATAGCCATCTGGGGCGAGGGCAAGGACTATTGCATGCCCTGCGGCGCCTGCCGCCAGTTCCTTTCCGAGTTCTCCACGGACATGGAGGTGCTCTGCGCCAAGGCCGGAGGCCGCTATGTCAGCTACCGCCTGCGCGAGCTCATGCCGCACACGTTCAACTATTAAAAAGGGAGTGGGAAAATGAAAAAGAAAACCCTCCGCCGCGCGCTCTGCGCCGCGCTGGCGCTCTGCCTCATGGCCGCGGCCATGCCGGCCTACGCCGCGGGGAACCTGGGGCCCGTGGCCGTCAACTTCAGCGACGTGCCCGACGACGCCTGGTACGCCGACTATGTCGAGCTCTGCGCCAGCTGGGGCATCATCGACGGCAAGACCGCCACGACCTACTGCCCGGACGACGAGCTCACGCGCGGCGAATTCATAAAGCTGCTGTGCATGATAGGCGAGCTCGCCCCGCGCAGCATGGATACGAGCATACACTGGGCCCAGCCCTACTGGCAGGTCGTCAACGACTACGGCGTGCTCTGGGGCCTCGACATCGCCTGCACCGCCGCCGCGCTCAACAAGCCCATCACGCGCTATGAGATGAGCGTCATGATTTCGAACCTCACCAGCAACGTGTACACCGAAAACCCCGTGAATCTCGACAGCCCCGAGCTGCGCATCGCGGACTACGGCTCCATATCCGGCAAGTACGCCGAGAGCGTGCTCCAGGCCTACGGCAAGGGCATCCTCGACGGCTTTGACGACGGGGCCTTCCACGGCGACTCCACCCTCACGAGGGCGCAGGCCGCCGCCGTCGTCGTGCGCGCCGGCTGGCCCGCCGAGCGCCTCAAGGTCGAGGACGTCAGCGAGGTGGTCCTGCCCGAGGAGCCGACGACTCCGGATACGCCCGACACGCCCGAGACCATCGAGCCCGCCGATTCCTTCGCCTGGGAGAGCCGCAATTACATCGACGCCTGGGGCAACGTCTCCGCCGAGGGCCGGCAGATCCTCTTCGGCGACGCGAACAAGAGCTATTTTAACGGCAGCGAGGCCAACCTCTCCGACTATATCGTCACCGTTCAGGTCCGCACCTGGGATATAAACAGCTCCGGCGCGAAGTATACGCGCACCTGGAACCTGCAGGTCAACAAGGCCGTCGCCGACGAGGTCAAGGCCATCTTCGAGGAGATATACAACGACCCCGAGCAGTTCCCGATTCACGCCCTCGGCGGCGCGAGGTACACCGACTCGATGCGCCACTCCTGGGGCTGCGCCATCGACATCAACCCCGTCGAGAACTTCCAGTGCTATACCACGACGACGCCGTACACCGCCATCGTCGGCAGCACCTGCTTCAAGTATTCCGACAGCCCCTACTGCATCACGCCCGACTCGAGCGTCGTGCGCGCCTTCGCCAAGTACGGCTGGGGCTGGGGCGGCGGCGACGCCGACAACAACTATTCCGGCTGGACCACCACCGCCGACTACATGCACTTCTCGATTCTCGAGAGCGGCGGATAATAAAGAAAATAACGAGGCGCCGGGCCTTTGCCCGGCGCTTTTCGCCGCCGGGGCGCGGTCTGGGGATTGATTTCCGCCGCGCGCGGCGGTATATTTGAGCTGTTTCAGGAAAGGAGCAATTGCTTTGAGCTTAAAATACCTTCTCTTCGACCTCGACGGCACGCTGCTGCCCATGGACAACGACGAGTTTACGCGCAAATACTTCAAGCTGCTGGCCGCCAAGCTCGCGCCGCACGGCTACGACGGCGCGCAGCTGGTGGAGGCGATATGGTCCGGCGTGGCCGCCATGGTCAAAAACGACGGTACGCGCACGAACGAGGCCGCCTTCTGGCAGCGCATGACGGAGATATACGGCGGGAAAATCCTCGGCGACAAGGGCCTCTTTGAGGACTTTTACGCGCACGATTTCGAGAAGGCGCGCGCCTTCTGCGGCTTCAACGCCGCCGCCGCGCGCGTTGTCCGGCGCGCGAAGGAGAGGGGATACCGCGTCGCGCTGGCCACGAACCCGCTCTTTCCGCGGGTGGCCACGGATATGCGCATACGCTGGGCGGGGCTCGAGCCGGAGGACTTCGAGCTCGTCACCACTTACGAGGACAGCCCGTACTGCAAGCCCAACCCGGACTACTACCGCTATGTCCTCGCGCGGCTCGGCGCGTCGCCGGAGGAGAGCCTGATGACCGGCAACGACCTCGGCGAGGACGTCAGGGCCGCCGGGCGGGCCGGAATCCGCGGCTTCCTGCTCACGGACTGCCTCATCAACCGGGAGAACGAGGACATCTCGGCCCTGCCGCACGGCGGCTTTGACGAGCTGGAGGCATTTTTGGACACTTGTCCCTGATTTGCCGCTTGACCGGCGCGAGGCTTGGCGATATAATTTAAATGGATAAATTTTTGGAGAGTTGAACGGAGGAATCAACTATGGGAAAAACACTGGTCGCATACTTTTCCACGGGCGGGAACACGCGCCGCGCCGCCAAGGCCCTTGCCGCGGCTGCGGGAGCGGATATCTACGAGATTCGGCCCGTTGAGCCATACTCGCACGCCGACCTCAACTGGATGGACAAGCAGAGCCGTTCCACGCTCGAGATGAACGACCCGGCCTCGCGCCCGGAGATTGCGGACGCCCTGCCGGACATGGGCGGCTATGACGCGCTGCTGCTGGGCTTCCCGATATGGTGGTACACCTGCCCGGCCATTATCCGGACCTTCCTCGAGGGCCTCAACCTCGCGGGCAAGCGCGTGATACCCTTCGCCACCAGCGGCGGCAGCGGCCTGGGCAATACGGCCGACGACATGAAGCAGTACGCGCCCGGCGCGAAGGTCGAGTCCGGCCGCATGCTCAACGGCCGCGTGACAGCCGCGGACCTCGAGGCCTGGGTAAAGGAGCTCGCGCTCTGAGCCTGAATATGCAAAACGTCCGGGAACCCTCAGGGTTCCCGGACGTCTTTTTTTACGCCGCGGCGGAGAGGGCCTCGTAAAAGGCCTCGGTCTCCTCCGGCGTCTCCAGCGCGAAGATGCGCGTCATTTCCTCCGTCTCGACGACGATATACGGCGGCTGCTCCGGATTGAGGCTTATGCGGACGTTCTCATAGCCCTCGACGGAAAAGCGGCCCTCGAGGAGGTACGGAAGCCCCGTGCCCGCGATGCGGCGCGCGCTCGGGAGCTCGTAGATTAGGTCCAGCTCCGTTATGTCCTCAAGCGCTATCTCGTACTTCTCCATGCCATGCCGGAAATACAGCGTGCCGTCCTCTATGTCCGCCTCTATCGGCGCGGAGAAGCCGAGCGCGAGCGCGATGCAGACCACGATGACGCCCACGAGCAGCGCGGCGGTGACGGCCATGAAGGCCTTGCCCGCGGGGCGGCCTATGTTGACGCCCATGCCGGAGCCTGTGCGGTCGTTTATGAAGAGGTGGCGGTCGTTGGGGTTGTTGTAGAACATGCCCCAGACCCAGAGGTCGTCCTCGTCCACATAGCCCGGCTCGTCTGCGGTGAGCCGCTCCTGCACGCGGCGGACGGCGAACTCGGTCGCGAGGCAGAAGCCAATCAGCAATACCGTATACACGACCGTCAGCGCCATTGTCCAGAGCGCGCTGTCCTGCAAAAGCCAGAGGCCGAGCGAGAAGAGGGCGGTCAGATAGCTCGTGCCGAGCAGCATCTTGCCGTAGTTATACCGCCGCACGCGCGTGAGGGCGGCGTTCTTGTCGCTGTCGGGCCCCGCGACGTCGCCGCGCTGGCGGAGTATGAGCGGGTAGAGGAGCATGCACATGAGGCCGATGATGGCCGTTACGCCGAAGCAGATAAGCCCGCCCAGGCGCGTCCCCTCGTCGTCGGAGAGGAGCGCTGCCACGAGCGGAACCGCGGCGAGGAGTATGGGCGGCAGGAACGCGCGCCGCTTCAGCGCCGGCATAGGCTCGGCGGCGGCTTTCAGGTCTACGACGACCTCGCCGGTATAGGGCACGCTCCAGCCCTCGGCCCTCTTGAGCGCTGCGAGACGCCTGTTCGCGCGCACGTAGAAGAAATAGGGCACGAAGATTGCGAGTATAAGCAGGACGATGCTCCACATGATGAACTCGCCGGAGCCGGCCAGCGCCGGCGCAGCCATTATAAGCGCGCTCACGCCGCAGCTTATCCAGACATTGCGTTTGAAGCGGCGGACTATCTCGGCGACGCGCGCGTCCGACTGCGCCGTGCGCGGCAGCGTGACGCCGAGGATTATGTTCTTCTTCGGCTTCGCCTCGTTCGTGAGCAGCGCGGCCACGAGCGCGAGGCAGGGGAACATTATGACAAACCAGATAATAATCATTGCGGTGTCGCCCATTTCAAGCGCCTCCCTTGTATGCCTGACGGCAGAGCGATGCGAATTCCTCCTCGTCCAGCCCGGCGAGCCGGGCCTCGGCGGCGATAACCTTCAGCGCTGCGGCGTATTTTTCGCTCAGCGCGCCGGTTCCCGGCGAGCCGGACACGACGGTGCCGCCGCGGCGGTCCGCGGTGATATAGCCCTCCTGCCTCAGCAGGGAATAGGCCTTGCTGACCGTCATCATATTGACGCCGCACTGCTCGGCCAGCGCGCGTATCGTTGGCAGCCTTTCGCCCGGGGCGAGCTCGCCCGCGGCGATGCCGAGCACCACCTGATTGCGTATCTGCATGTAAATCGGCGTCCTTGACGCCATGTCCAGCCTCAGCAGCATGGCCGCACCTCCTTTGTATTAGCTAGTATAATACAAACAATGCACTGTGTCAAGCTTGCGTTCGACCCCGGCGCTGTGATATACTGATTGCGGAAACTGCCCGGGCCCGGCCCGGGTACGCGAGGCGGTGAGACCATGGCGGAGGAGACGAAGCTCGCGCTTGCGAAGGCGATGGAGGAGCTGATGCGCTCGCAGAGCGTGGAGGCGGTGACCGTGACGGACGTCGCGCGCCGCGCGAACGTGACGCGCCAGACCTTTTACCGGCACTTCCTGGACAAATACGACCTCATAAACTGGTATTTCGGCAAGCTGCTCTCCCGTTCCTTCGAGCATATGGGCACCGGCCGGACGGTGCGCGAGGGGCTGGAGCGGAAGTTTGAGTACATCCGGGCCGAGCGCGTCTTCTTCACGGCGGCCTTCCGCGCCGACGGGACGAACTCGCTCAAGGAGCACGACGTGGACGCGATAATGGCCTTCTACTCCGAGCTCATTGAGCGCAAGACCGGCGCGCCGCCGGAAGGGGAGACGGCCTTCCTGCTGGAGCTCTACTGCCGCGGCAGCGTGGCGATGACGGTGCGCTGGGTGCTGTCCGGCATGCGCACGCCGCCTGCCGAGCTCGCCCGGCACATGACGGACGCGCTTCCCGCGGCGCTGGAAAAGCTCTTCCGCCGCCTCAGGCTGCTCTGAGCGCGGCGGGAAAATAACGCCCGGCCCCAATCGGGGCCGGGCGCTTTGCCTTTCAGGACTCTGCGCGGCGGCGGAGGGTTTTGGGGATAAAGGCGGCGAAGAGGCAGCTTGTTATCACGGCGGCGAGGCCGTCGGCGATGGGCTCGCAGAGGAAGGTGGCCTCCGCGTCAAAGAGGGCGGGGAGGGCCAGGATGCTGCCCAGGAAGATGCTCTTGCGCAGCAGCGAGCAGGCGAGCGAGAGGCCCACGCGCCCGAGCGCCGTCGTCTCGTCCACCAGCGTGTACTGGACGGCGAGCGGGATTATCATCGCGGTGAAGACCCTGATGAAGCCCACGCTGCGCCCGGCGAGCTGCGCGTCCGGCGTGAAGAGCCGGACAAAGAGCGCCGAAACCGGGCTGTGCGCCGCAAGCGTCATAAGCGCGCAGA
>DVJK01000117.1 GCA_018716795.1 Candidatus Scatomorpha merdipullorum
ACGACCAGGAGTCCAGCGCGCTTATCAGGATGTATTTGAACGGCGACTTCGGCTCGAAGCCGGAGGACGTCAACGCCTGCGCGGCGAGCATCTTTTACGCCGTCGACCGTTACGCCTCGTATATGACCGACTGGAGGGAGTATTATCAGAGGGGCGGCGTGATTCTCTCCGACCGGTACACGACCTCGAACGCCGTCCACCAGGGCGCGAAGCTGCCGCCGGAGCGGCAGCCGGCCTTCTTCGACTGGCTTTACGACCTCGAATACGTCAAGCTCGGCCTGCCCGAGCCGGACCTTGTCATCTTCCTCGACGTCGACCTCGCCACAAGCGAGCGGCGCATGGCCCACCGCCGCGAGAAGTACGGCACCGGCGGCGACATACACGAGAACGACGCCGAATATCTCCAGCACTGCCTGGACACCGGCCGCCGCGCCGCGGCGCACTACGGCTGGCGCGTCGTGGACTTCATGAAGGACGGGCTCGAGCGCGAGGTGGACGAGAAGCACGAGGAGATATTCCGCATCGTCCGAGAGGCGCTCGATGGATAAGCGCGCCTTCCGCGCCGCCGTGCGCGCGAAAATTGCGGCGCTGGAGCCGGAATACCTCGCCGAAAGCGACGAGGGGATACGCGAGCGGCTTTTCGCCCTGCCGGAGTTCAGGGAGGCCGGAACCGTCTTCGCCTACTTCGCCATGGGCCGCGAGATTGCGACGGAGGGGATAATCGAGCGCGCGCTCGCCCTGGGCAAGCGCGTCTGCCTCCCGCGCAGCCACGAGGGCGGAGTCATGGACTTCGCCGACTTCTCCGGCGGGCTCCGCCACGCGCGCTTCGGGCTTATGGAGCCGGACGCCGGCCTGAGCGCCGTCGAACCGGCCGAGGGCGATATAATCCTCGTCCCCGCGCTCTGCTGCGCGCCCGACGGACGCCGCCAGGGGCAGGGAGGGGGCTATTACGACCGCTTCCTCGCCCGCTTCCCGAAGGTGACGAGCGCCTGCCTCGCCCGCGAGCGGCTGCTGGACGAGCGCGTTCCCGCCGAGTGGAACGATTTGCGCCCTGACTACGTCATAACCGAAGAGCGCATAATAAGCCCGGAGCGCCGCGCCGCCATAAGCCTTACCGACGGCGCGCGGCACACGGAGACGCTTCGCGCGCTCATACGCGAATACACCGCTTCCCTGGGCCGCGACATATCTTTTCAGCGCCCGGAGGAGGAGCTTGCCGCCATTGAGAGCGTCTACGCCCCGCCGGGCGGCGCGGCCGTCGTCGCCATGCGCGGCGGCGAGGGCATAGGCATGGCCTGCCTGCGCCGGATAGACTCCGTGCGCTGCGAGATGAAGCGGCTGTATGTGCGCCGCGAGTACCGCTCCCTGCGCCTGGGCGAAGCCCTTGCCCGCGGAATTATAGAGAGGGCGAGGGCCCTCGGCTACGGCGAGCTGCTGCTCGATACGCTTGAGGACATGCACGCCGCCCGCCGGCTCTACGCGCGCCTGGGCTTTTCCGAGTGCGCGCCCTACTACGACAACCCGCTGCCGGGCACAAGCTATATGCGCCTGGCGCTAAAATAAAACGGAGCCCCGAAGGGCCCCGCGCGCTGAGCGTTCAGCAGCAGGTATTGCAGGAGTTGTCGCAGGTGTTGCAGCAGCTGTTGCCGCAGCAGCCGCCGTTGAAGCCGCCGCACATGAAGAGAAGCAGCAGGACGATGATTATCCAGAAGCAGCCGCCGTTGTTGTTTCCGCAGAACATGTTAAGACCCTTTCTCCGCGCTATGTGATGAGCCCTTGCCGCGCCCCGCGCGGGAGGAACGGCCGTATCTCAACGGGCGTCGCCCGCCGTCTGTGCCATACTATGCCCGACGCGCCGCCGGGGTGATATGGGAGTTATGCAAATGCAAAAGGAATTCGAAAACGAGAATATGCCCGCCGGGGAGGACACCGTGATAGTCCCCGCCATAGGCGCGGAGAAGCAGCCGGAGCCGGCCGAGGCGCCCGGGCCGCAGCCCGCGCCCGAGCCGAAGCCGCAGGCCGGGGCCGACGCCCCGGCGCCGGACGCGCCGGAGGGGCCGGAGGCCGGCAAATCCGCTCCGGAGGAGGCCGAGGACGCCGAGAGCCGCGGCAAAAAGCTGCTTGAAAAGCTCGACAGCATGCTCTACAAGCCCGAGCGGCACGAGGAGTACGCCTCCGACGACGATGACGCCGAGCTCACCGAGCGCGACTTCAAGCCCATACGCCGCCGCCGCGACGGGAAGACCGGCTGCCTGGGCGGGATGATGTACTTCGTCTTCTGCGTGAGCTGCTCCATACTGCTCGCCTGCATGGCCTGGATGGCCGCGACGGACGTGATAGCCCTGGGCAAGGAGCCGCTGGAGAGCACGATAACCCTCCCGAAGAGCATCTTCACCGAGGGCACCGAGGAGTATGTCGACGACGAGGGCGTCACGCACACGCGCGAGGTCACCTACGCCGACATGGACTACGTCGCCCGCGAGCTCAAGAGCGCCGGGATAATCGAGTATCCCTGGCTCTTCAAGCTCTTCTGCTGGTTCGCCGACGCGACGACGAAGGTCGACCCGGGCACCTATACCCTCTCGACCCGGCTCGACTACTACGCCCTCGTCTCCAACATGCAGACCGCCTCCGGCAGCATGGCCACGACGACCGTGACCTTCCCCGAGGGCTTCACCATGCAGGAGATATTCGAGCGGCTTGAGGAAAACGGGATTGCCTCGGTCGAGGACCTCTACGAGGCCGCGGCGGAGTACAGCTATAACTACTCCTTCCTCGAATGGGCCACGCCCGGCGAGGCCAGCAGGCTCGAGGGCTATCTCTTCCCGGACACCTATGAGTTCTACCAGGGCGAGCAGGCCAGCGGCGCGATAAACCGCTTCCTTCTCAACTTCCACGGCAAGCTCACCGCGGACATGTACGCCCAGGCGGAAAACCTCGGCATCACGCTCCACCAGGCGGTCATAATCGGCAGCATGATAGAGGCCGAGGCCGCCAACGACTCCGAGCGCGCCCAGATCGCCGCGGTCATCTATAACCGCCTCGAGGCGGGTATGCCGCTGCAGATTGACGCGACGGTCATGTACGCCCTCGGCGAGCACAAGGAGTATCTGACCGAGGAGGATTTGCAGGTCGAGAGCCCCTACAACACCTATCTCAACACCGGCCTGCCCGCCGGCCCGATATGCAATCCCGGCCTCGCGAGCATCAACGCCGCGCTCAATCCCGCGGACGCGGACTATCTCTACTACGCGCTCGACACCGAGACGGGCACGCACAGGTTCTTCACCAGCTATGCCGACTTCGAGGCCTTCACCGCCACGCAGGACTACACCGCACAGTGAAAAATAAAGCAAAAGCCGCCCGGGGAACGCTCCCCGGGCGGTTTGCCTGCGCGCTTATTTGTATTTCACCCTCGGCCGGTAGAACTGGAAGATGACGGCGTCGGCCTTCTCCTCGGTCTTCCACTCGAGGCTTGTCCAGGCGACCTTCATCGCGCCCAGCGCCTCGCAGAGCCTGACCGTCAGCGGCTTGCGGCCTATCTCATAGGCGATGAACTGCGGCCGCGAGAGGAAGTTCAGCATACAGCGGCTGAGCAGGAAGGCCGAGACCGCGCCGGAGCTCTTCCTCAGCGAACGAAAGCGCGTGGAGAGCTGGCCGCGCAGCACCTCGGGCGCGTGGAAGCGGAACCACATGACGATGCGCGGATCGAAGCTCTCGACGCACCAGGGGCCGGGATAGCTTTGCATCTGCTCATACACCTTCCGGCAGAGCTCGGCATTGCGCGCGCCGCGCTTGAGCTCGACTATAAGCGGCGCGCCCTTCGCGGCCGCAAGCGCCTCCGCAAGCGTGGGTATGCGGTGCTCCGTCCCGGCGAGGCGGAGCTCCTTGAGCTCGGCGAGGCTCATGTCCGAGACGCGGCCCTCGACGCCGCAGAGCCGCTTCGTATCGTCGTCGTGGAAGACAGCAAGCCCGCCGTCCGCGGTGAGATGCACGTCCAGCTCGGAGCCGTAGCCTATGCGCGAGGCGTGCTCAAAGGCGGCGGCGGAGTTCTCCGGCGTGCTCTTATCTATGCGGTGCAGGCCGCGGTGGGCAAAGTTGCGGCCCACGAAGGGCGCGCGCTGCTTGAGGTCGCGCTTCCCCGGCGCGACGAGGAAGACCAGCGCGGCCATGCTCCCCGCCAGGGCCCCTCCGGCGGCCAGGCCCGCCCGTGTCCATTTATTTAAGCTCATATGAGGCACCTCCTTAGCTATATCTATTATATAACGCCGGGAAAGCGCGCGTCAAATCAAGTTTCTGTTACGGCGGGGCTTTACGCAGATTTGGGTTGAATTGCGCGGCAAAATGCGATAAACTTTTGCCAGTACCGCATGAGAGAGGGGAGCGCATGAAGCTAAACTACAAAAAGACCATTTTCGTCGGCTTTGCCTTCTTCCTGATAACCGCCTTCTGGCAGGCTTACGACACGATAATACCCAAGATACTGACCGACAAGTTCGGCATGAGCCAGAGCCTTTCGGGCGTCATAATGGCCGCGGACAACGTTCTCGCGCTCTTCATGCTGCCGCTCTTCGGCACGCTCTCGGACAGGTGCAAAAGCCGCCGCGGCCGCCGCACGCCCTTCATCCTGGCCGGCACCGTCTGCGCCGCGGCGCTCTTCGTCGTGCTCAGCTTCGCGGACGACCTGCAGCTCCGCGCGCTCGAGCCCGTCGCGGTGGACAATCCCACGGCGCAGGAGACGCTTTGGGATGCGGGCCTCAGCGCGGCCACGCCCGACGGCGTCGAGTTCGACGTGCAGGAGGAGTTCACGCGCGAGGAGTTCGCCGCGATTGGGATGACGGAGCCCGACGGCAGCGCGAACCCGGACTATACGAACTACGTCGTGCCCGCCCGCCAGGCCTACGCCGCCGCCGCGACCGCGGACAGCCACGGCCCGCTTATCTTCTTCGTCGTCGTGCTGCTCGGCGTGCTCATAAGCATGGCCACCTTCAGAAGCCCCGCCGTGGCGCTCATGCCCGACGTGACGATAAAGCCGCTGCGCAGCAAGGCCAACGCCGTGATAAACCTCATGGGCGCGGCGGGCGGCATCATCGTCCTCGGCCTCGGCGCGGTCTTCGGCACCGGGAAGGCGGCCAACGCCCTGATGAGCTACACGCCCTTCTTCTCGGCGATAAGCGGCCTCATGCTGGTCTCGCTCGTTATCTTCCTCTGGAAGGTCAAGGAGCCGCAGCTTGTGCGCGAGATGCACGAGGAGAGCCGCAGGTACGGCATCGCCACCGAGGAGGACGCCGATCCCAACTCCGGCGGCCGCAGGCTCTCGAAGGGCGAGTTCAGGAGCCTCATACTCATACTCATGAGCGTGGTCTTCTGGTTCTTCGGGTACAACGCCGTGACCAGCAAGTACGCCGTCTACGCCTCGAGCGTTCTCGACCTCGACTACAACCTCACGCTTATGATTGCGACCGGCGCGGCGATAGTCGCGTACATACCCGTCGGCGCCGTGGCGAGCAGGATAGGCCGCCGCAAGACCATCCTCGCCGGCATCGTCATACTCGGCGGCAGCTTCCTCGCCGCAGGCTTCATCCGCGCGGGCAGCCCGGTGATGCTCATGAACGTCCTCTTCGCCACGGCCGGCATAGGCTGGGC
>DVJK01000118.1 GCA_018716795.1 Candidatus Scatomorpha merdipullorum
GCCCCTTCCGTTGGATGGCGGACGACATGGATTTGTTGCTTAACGTTACGCCTCGCGCCGTAGGGCGCACCGTCCCCGGTGCGCCGCCGTAGCTTGACCGACGACGCCGGTTTCACGCGCCACCCCACCTCCACGCCCGCTCGGCGCGGGTTGACAGATAACGTTGGTACGCCGCACCCACGTTACACCAACCCCTCAGTCACGGCGCAAAGCGCCGCGACAGCTCCCCTTTCAGGGGAGCCGAGGGGTGGGAGGAGGCTTGCAGCGTTTGCGCATCTGTTTACCGCGATGCTGATACCTGCGTTTCGCACTCGCCCGTAAGGGGCGGCGTCCTCGACGCCCCGCGGCTGCGGTATTGCCGGGGTGGGGTGGTTGCGGACGTTCGGCGTGGCCGATTGCGACGGCGTTTCCCACGGTGCGCACGGTAACGTCCGCCTCCACACGTATTCGATCCAGCGGGCACAGCCCGCGCACCATTTGGGCGGGCGCACCCACGTTGTCCTTCATCCGAGGCCGGGAGGGCGTGGAAGCCCGCCCCTACGGCGTATTGTGAAGGTTTCAGCGGAAAACCCACGTTGTCCGTCGACTGGCGCCGGGAGTCGCGGACGCAAAACGGCCCGAAATGCCTTTACGGCATTTCGGGCCTGGTTTTTGTCCGAGTGCAATTACGGGATTTCGAAAAAACAAACCGAATCGAAGCTCAGCGCAAGCGGGTTCGATTCGGAAAGGAGGAACAGATGCAACGGAGTGGATGACGATTTTTCTGCCTCAGGCATAAAAATCGTCGGAACAGAGTGAAATCTGTTCCGACGATGGTCGGAGTGGCGAGACTTGAACTCGCGGCCTCATGGTCCCGAACCATGCGCGCTACCATCTGCGCTACACCCCGGAAAGCTTTCTTATTATAAAGGCTGGGGCGCGGCTTGTCAAGCTGTTTTTTCTCGCGCTTGCGAAGCCTGTTTCGCGGTGATATAATAGCGGCATCATATGCGCCGGGCTCGGCGCGGGACGGAGGTCAAATATGCCCAAGAAAAAGACGATACTCGACCTGTACAAGATGAAGGAAAACGGCGAGAAGGCCTGCTGGATCGTGCTCTACGACAGCGTCTTCGCCTCCTATGCCGAGGAGGCGGGCGTCGACATGATACTCTGCGGCGACTCGATGGGCATGATAGTCTACGGCTGGCCCGGCACGGTGCCCGTGACGATGGACATGAGCATCGCGCACTGCCAGGGCGTCCGCCGCGGCGCGCCCAACACCTACCTCATCGGCGACATGCCCTTCGGCGCGTACCACAAGAGCTGCGAGGACGCCGTCGCCAACGCGATACGCTTCTACAAGGAGGCGGACGTGGACGCGATAAAGCTCGAGGGCGGCGTGGCCGTCGCGGACAAGATACGCGCCATAGTGAACGCCGGCATGGTCGTCTTCGGCCACATCGGGCTCACTCCGCAGTCGAGCGCCAGCATGGGCGGCTTCAAGGCCCAGGGCCGCACGACGGACTCCGCCCGCGCGGTTATAGAGGACGCCATCGCCGTCTACGAGGCCGGCGCGCGCACGCTGCTGCTCGAGGGCGTGCCCGAGGAGGTCTGCGCCTACGTACACAGGATGCTGCCGATTCCCGTCTACGGCATAGGCGCGGGCGCGGACTGCGACGGGCAGGTGCTGCTTTCCGCCGATCTGCTGGGCATGTACAAGAACTTCACACCAAAGTTCACCAAGAAGTTCGCCGACGTCGGCGCCGTCGCCACCCAGGGCATGAAGGACTACGTCGCCGAGGTCAAGGCCGGGACCTTCCCCGCGCCCGAGCACAAGTACAAGATTTCCGGGGACATAGCCGAGTTTGAAGCCCTCTTCGACGAGATGGCCCCGAGATTCAAATAAATAAAACGCATATGACAGAGTAGGTCCGGGCGCGTTAAGTGCCGCGGGATGGGAAGTTGCCCGCGGACGAAGGCGAAGGCCGCGGTGCCCGGACCGCGTCCGCTGCCACACGAGAGTTTTACCGCTCCCCGTGGCAACTGTCACGAAAGGGGTAAAAAAATGAAGAAAATTGACGCGCGGCGTCTGGCGCAGTACGCCATCCTTGTCGCAATGGAGGTCGTGCTCTCGCGCTTCCTCTCCTTCAACGCCTGGAACCTGAAGGTGGGCTTCGCCTTTGTGCCCGTGGCCCTCGCGGGAATGCTCTACGGGGCCCTGCCCGCGGCGGTAATCGCGGCGCTCGCCGACCTTATCGGCGCGGTGCTCTTCCCCTCGGGGCCGTTTTTCCCGGGCTTTACGCTCACCGCCTTCGCCGGAGGCGCAATTTACGGCGCGCTGCTGCACGGGAAATGCACGACGCTGCGCATTCTCGCCGCCGCGCTCTCGCGCGAGCTGCTGCTGAGCCTTTTGCTGAACACGCTGTGGATTTCGGTCCTATACGGCTCGCCCTTCCTGCCGCTGCTCTACACGCGGCTGGCCCAGTGCCTGGGCATGGCCCCGGTGCAGTTCGTCATAATCCTGCTGCTCTCGCGCATGCTGCCCAGGCTCAGGGCCGTGAACCGGGCCTCGCGCGGCGCGCAAAACTAACATCGGAGGTAATCAACATGAGCTATGTACCCACACCCGAACAGGCGCTCGAGCTTGTCAAGCGCTATAATTCCGAGCCCTTCCATGTACAGCACGCCGAGACCGTCGGCAAGGTGCTCGGGGAAATCGCCAAAACGCGCGACCCTGAGAACGTCGACTACTGGCGCGCGGTGGGCATACTCCACGACATAGATTTCGAGCAGTGGCCCGGGCAGCACTGCGTCAAGGCGCAGGAGCTCCTGCGCGGGCTGGACGTGGACGAGAGCGTCATCCACGCCGTCGCCAGCCACGGCTACGGCCTCGTCTGCGACGTGGAGCCCGAGCGCGAGATGGAGAAGTTCCTCTTCGCCGTCGACGAGTTCACCGGCCTCATCTGGGCCGCCGCCAAGATGCGCCCCACGGGCTTTGAGGGCATGGAGGTCAAGTCCGTCATGAAGAAGTTCAAGGACAAGGGCTTCGCCGCCGGCTGCTCGCGCGACGTCATCCGCACGGGCGCAGAGCGCCTCGGCCTCACGGTCCAGGAGCTCGCCCAGATAACCCTCGACGCCATGAGGGCCTGAAAAAGCTTATACGCCCCGACTTTTCAGTCGGGGCGTATTTCATTTGGCGGCTCCGGCGCGCTTTACAAGGAGCTCGTGGCAGACGAACATGAGCGCGAGGAAGGCGAGCAGGTATGCGGGAAAGAGCGCGATGCTCAGGTGGTTGGCGATGAGCCCGAAGAGGGGCGGCGCAGCCGTCGTGCCGACGTAGGCGCAGGCCATCTCGAGGCCTATCATGCTCTGCGAGCGCGAAGCGCCGAAGTGCTCGGGCGTGGAGTGGATGATGGAGGGGTATATGGGCGCGCAGCCGAGGCCCACCAGGCCAAGGCCAATGTAGAGCGCGAGGCTCGAGCCCGGGATGAAGAGCAGGGCGAGCCCAACGAGGACGACGCCCTGGCCGAGGCGTATCATGCCGTCGTCGCTGAGCCGGAGGTTCACGAAGCCGCAGAGGCCCCGTCCGGCGGTTATGCCGATATAGAAGAGGCTCGCGA
>DVJK01000119.1 GCA_018716795.1 Candidatus Scatomorpha merdipullorum
GGAATGAGCATGAAGCCCGAACGCAGGGCCCGGCGCTTTGAAATCAAGCTGACCGTCGCCGCCGCGCTGATTTTCGCCGCGACGCTGCTCGGGATGATTGCAAACCCGGGACGGCCGGTTTATCCCGTCGAGGAATGCCCTTCTCTCTCCGCACACCAGGACGCGCCCCTCTATGCTGCCACGCGCGAGCTGCCGGAAAGGGAAATGAAGAAGCTGGAAGAAGCCGGGCTCACCGGCGGGCGGTACGGCGTTCCCATCGCGAGATTTGGCACAACCGGCGAGCTTTCGCCGGGCGGCCCGGATTTCATACTGCCGGAGCTGGCGAATAACCGCATCGAGCGCTTCTATGTTGTGGGCTCCGGAAAAATTGACCTGAGGAAGTCTTTTGACGGCGCCCTGATATGCGGCGCGTTCCAGTCCCTCGCCGCGAAAACCAGCCCGGAGAAGCCGCTCTATTTCGTGTTCTACGACCACAACGCCTACGCCGTGATCGGCGACACCGCCTACTGCGTCGCCGAGGAGTGCAATGCCGCGGCGGAATATCTGCCCGAGATGAGGATACCCCGCGACGCCGTCGTGGCCTGCATAGAGTTCTGAAAAATTCAAGCGCCCCGGCCGTTTTGGCCGGGGCTTGCTTTGTTTTTTCACAGCGTCAGGCCCTGCAGGGCCTCGGTTATCTTTTCAAATTCCATCGCGCGGCTGGCCTTGACCAGGACTGTATCGCCCGGGCGGAGATACTTGGGCAGGGCGGAAATGAGCCCGTCGCGGCTTTCGAAGTGGACGCCGCCCATGTCGCGCGCGGCCTCGCCCGCGGTGAGCAGGAGGGAGGCCGAGGCGAGCGCCTTTTCGCCGAGCTCGCGGTGCATCCGCGCGCTGTCGGGGCCGAGGTTGAGCATGTCGCCGAGGATGCAGACCAGCCTCCCGGGCAGGTCGGAGGCGGAGTCGACCGCCAGCGCGGCGGAGTCCGGGTTGGAGTTATAGCAGTCGTCGACTATCGTGAGGCAGGGCGTGCGCAGCACGCGCGTGCGGTGCCCGACAGGGGCGTATTTGGCGAGGCCGGCTGCGATTTCCGCGTCGGTGAGGCCGAGCTCCATGCCCACGGAGGCCGCGGCGAGGGCGGCGTAGACAAGGTGGCGGCCGAAGGCGGGGATTTCGGCGCGTATCCGCCGCCCGCCCCGGACGATATCAAAGCTCACGGCCCCTTCGGCGGAGACGGCGAAGCCCTCGGCGTTCACGTCGCCGCGGCCCTCGGCGCTGTACCTGAGCAGGCGCTGCCTCGCCTGCAGGGCGGCGAGCTTCGCGTCGTCGCCGTTCAGGACGACGAGGGCGTCCGGGCCCATCTCCTCAAGCAGCTCGGTCTTGGCCCTGAGCACGCCGTCGAGGTCGCGGAGGTTGTTGAGGTGCGAGCGGCCTATGAGAGTGTACACCGCTATGTCCGGCCTCGCCATGCGCCCGAGGCGCGCCATCTCGCCGAAATCGCTTATGCCGAGCTCCACGACCGCGGCCTCGGTTGAGGCGTCCAGGCGGAAGAGCGTCAGCGGCACACCGAGCTCATTGTTGAGGTTCCCCTCTGTGCGCAGGGTGATGAAGCGCTCCGAGAGGACGGCGGCGCACATCTCCTTCGTCGTTGTCTTGCCCGAGCTGCCCACGATGCCCACGACGGGGCCCGTGAAGCGCCCGCGTATCTCCCGCGCGAGCTCCGCCATGGCCCTTTGCACGTCGGGCACGACGATGACGCCGCCCCCGACGCCCTCGGGCACGCGCTCAGCGAGGCAGACGGGGCTGCCCTTTTGAAGCGCGGAGGCTATGTAATCGTGGCCGTCGGCCCGCTCGCCGCGCAGGGCGCAGAACATGAGCCCGGGCCCGGCGAGGCGGCTGTCTATGACGCCGCCGGTCACGGCCGCGCCGCCGCTCGCGCCGAAAAGCGCGCCGTTCGTGATTTTCGCTATGTCCTCAACTGTAAAACCGGTCATTCGTATTCCTCATTCCTGCTCAAAAGCGAGCTCGATTATCCTTTCGCAGAGCCTCTCATAGCTCATGCCCGCCGCGGCGGCCTCCTGCGGGGCGAGGCTGGTGGGCGTCATGCCGGGCAGGGTGTTTATCTCGAGAAACTGGAATTCCTCGCCGTCAAATATGAAGTCCGCCCTCGCCAGGGAGCGCAGGCCGAGCGCGCGGTACACCGCGAGCGCCGCGGCGGCGAGCCGCTCCTCCGCACCGGGCGGCAGCGGCGCGGGCGTGACCTCCCGGGCCGCGCCGGGCTGATACTTGCTGCGGTAGTCGTAAAAGCCCTCGCCGGGGCATATCTCTATGCCGGGCAGGGCCTTGCCGCCCAGGATGGAGATTTGAATCTCCCGCCCGGCTATGTATTCCTCAACAAGCACGCCGGAGGCGCCGCGCATCGCGCGCTCCACCGCGCCGGGCAGGGCGGCGGCCTCGCGCACAATCTCGACGCCGAGGCTCGAGCCGGAGTCGACGGGCTTCACCACGCAGGGCGGGCCGGGCAGGCCGGGCCCGGGCGTCCCGCCGCGCGGGATATAGACGCCCTCCGGCGTCCTGACGCCCACGGAGCGCGCGACGAGCTTCGTAAGGCGCTTATCCATCGCGACGGCGCTTCCGAGGTACGGGCTTCCGGTGCAGCGTATGCCGAGCAGGTCGAAGGCCGCGCGGACGCGCCCGTCCTCGCCGCAGCTGCCGTGCAGCGCGAGGAAGACGAGGTCCGCCGCCAGGCAGAGCTCGAGCGCCCTTTCGCCGAAAAGGCTTCCGGAGCGGAGCTTCCGCGCCCTCGCGACCGCCTCGAGCTCCGGCTCGGCCGGCGCGACGCCGGCCTCGGGCGGCAGGGGCAAATCGAAGGCGCCGTCGAGCGGGCCGTCATAGCCCTCGAGGCCAAAGTACATATCCATGAGCGCCGCGCGGTGTCCGAGCGACCTCAGCGCGGCGGCTATCCGGCGTCCGCCGGAGATTGATACGTTACGCTCCGGCGAGAGACCGCCGCAGAGCACGACTATGTCCATAGCGCGCCTCCTCTCCCGGCCATTATATGATAGCACAGCCGGGGCGTGATTGCAAAGCCTTGCAAAAGTAATTGCCTTGTCCGTAACAGTGTGGTATAATCCCCTTTGAACGTGTTGGAAAAAGGGGACGGTTGACCGATGAACTATGTAGTGGTGGATTTGGAGTGGAATCAGGCCATGAGCTCCAAGTCCTCCGTTTTCAACAAGCTGCCCATTCATCTGCGCGGCGAGATTATCCAGATAGGCGCGGTTAAGCTCAATGAGGACATGACGCCCGGAGAGGAATTCCAGATAGACGTCAAGCCCGTATACTTCAAGCGCATGCACTACAAGGTCAAGAAGCTCACCGGCTTCGACAAGGAACGCCTCTCGCACGGCGTGCCCTTCCGGGAGGCCTTCAGGCAGCTCCGCGAGTGGTGCGGCGAGGACGTGAGCTTCATCACCTGGGGTTACGACGACCAGGGCATCATGGAGCAGAACATCATCATTCACGACCTGGACTGGGACTGGATAGCCGGATGGATAAACCTCCAGCTCATATATAACCTCCAGACCGGCGGCGACAAGAACCAGAAGAGCCTCGGCACGGCCATGGAGCACTTCGGCATAGAGCAGACTCGCGTCGCGCACGACGCGCTCGGCGACGCGTACAATACGGCCCTCGTCTGCTCGCGGCTCGACATGGCCCGCGGCCTCGCGGACTATGACTCCGCGCCCGAGATACTGGCCCGGCGCATGCCCAAGGCCCCGCGGCGGGAGAGCGACGGGCCCGAGCCCATCGCCCACGCGGCCTTCCAGGGCTACGCCTCCAAGGGCGACGCCTTTGCGGACAAGGCCCTTTCGGAGCCGCGCTGCCCCATATGCGGCGGGCCGCTCGGCTTCACGAAGTGGGTGAACCAGGGCGACCACCGCTACATGAACCTCGCCGAGTGCCAGGCCGACGGCAAGCTCCTTCTTCGCATACGCTTCAAGCACCAGAGCGACGGCAGCTATTCCGCCGCCTGCCTCGCCTATAACGCAGACGAGGCCATGCAGGAGTATTACGCCGCCAAGGCCGCGCAGCCGCGCAGCCGCGCCCGCAGAAGGCGCAAGAAGAAAACCGCAGTCTGAGCGGGCATGAATCCGACAAATAAGTCAAAATAGAGCGGGAGAAATATCTGATGAACATAGTGCTTGTAGGCGCGGGACGCATGGGCGGAGAGATTGCCATACGCCTTGCCGACGAGGGACACGATATCACGGTTGTGGACAGCGACGCCGAGCGGCTTGAGCAGATTGCCAACACCGTCGATGCCATGACGCTGCTCGGAAACGGCGCGGATTACTCCGTGCTCAGCGAGGCCGGCGTTGCCGACGCTGACCTGCTGATTGCCGTTACCAACGAGGACGCGGTCAATATGCTCTGCTGCCTCTCCGGCAAGAAGCTCGGCGTCAAGAACACCGTCGCGCGCGTACGCACGATGGAGTATTTCCAGCAGATGGTCTTCCTCAAGGACGAGCTGGGCCTCTCGCTGGTGCTCAATCCCGAGCAGGCCGCGGCGGCGGAGATTTCCCGCATACTGCGCTTCCCCTCGGCCGCCAAGGTCGACTCCTTCGCCAAGGGCCGCGCCGAAATGGTTGAGCACACCGTCGAGGCCGGAAGCCCTCTCTGCTCCCTGCGGCTGGACCGGCTGCGCTCAAAGCACGGCGGCATCCTCATTGCCGTGGTCGAGAGGGGAGAGGACGTCTTCATCCCGCGCGGCGACTTCGTGCTCCAGGAGGGCGACGCCATCCACGTCGTCGGCTCGCCGAACGCGATAAGCGGCTTCTTCAAGGGCATAGGCTGCTATAAGCGCTCCGTGCGCGACGTCATGCTGCTCGGCGGCGGGCGCATCTCGCTCTACCTCGGCGCCTATCTCATGGGTGCGGGTATCCGCGTCAAGATTATGGAGCGCGACGAGCAGCACTGCGAGACGATAAAGGAGATACTGCCCAAGGCCGAGGTCCTGCTCGGCGACGGCACGGACCCAAAGGTGCTCGTCGAGGAGGGCATCCGCAGCGCGGACGCCTTCGTCGCACTCACGGGCAGCGACCAGAACAACATCATCACCAGCATGTTCGCCCAGCGCGAGGGCGTGGGCAAGGTCATTGTCAAGGTCAACGAGGACGCCTTCCGCATAATGGCCGGCTCCCAGAAGCTCGACAGCTTTGTCCTGCCCAAGAACGCCGCGGCGGAGATTGTCGTGAGCTATGTCCGCGCCATGCAGCACTCCATAAACACCGTCGGCATAGAATCCCTGCACGACATCGCCTACGGCAAGGCCGAGGTGCTGGAGTTCTCGATAAACGGCGACGCGCCGAACCTGGGCGTGCCCATAAAGGAGCTCGACATCCGCCGCGACACCCTGATTGCCGCCATCATCCGCAACAACCAGTGCATAATCCCCGGCGGCAGCGACACGATGGAGAAGAACGACACCGTCATCGCCGTGACTACCAAGTTCGGCATGAAGGGCTTTGCGGACATATTTGAGGACTGAGCATGAACTATCCGATTATCGCCAGGATTCTCGGCCGCGTCATGATTCTCGAGGCCGTGATGATGCTGCCGTGCATGATAACGGCGCTCTGCTACGGCGAGAGCATGCTCTGGTATGCGGAGACCGCGGCGGTCGCCGCCGTGCTCGCGGCGCTTCTGAACCTGCCCAAGGTCAGGCACCACGACTTTTACGCGCGCGAGGGCTTTGTCTCCGTCGCGCTGGCCTGGGTGCTCATGAGCGCGGTGGGCGCGCTGCCCTTCGTCTTCTCCGGCGAGGAGCCGAGCTATACCGACGCCTTTTTTGAGATTGTCTCCGGCTTCACCACCACCGGCTCCACCATACTGACGGATATTGAGGCCATGAGCAAGGGCCTGCTTTTGTGGCGCAGCCTCTCGCACTGGATTGGCGGCATGGGCGTCCTCGTGTTCATCATGGCCGTCCTGCCCATGAGCGAGGACCGCAGCATGTATATCATGCGCGCCGAGGTGCCCGGCACCAGCTTCGGCAAGCTCGTGCCCCGAATCCGCACCTCCAGCGCGATAACCTACCTAATCTACATCGTGCTGACCGTCGTCCTCATAATCCTGCTCTGCGCGGGCGGGATGCCCTTCTTCGATTCCGTCAACCACGCCATGGCCACCGCCGGCACGGGCGGCTTCTCGGTCAAGACGCTCTCGATAGGCTTCTATGACAGCGTGTACATAGACGTGGTGGTCAGCATTTTCATG
>DVJK01000120.1 GCA_018716795.1 Candidatus Scatomorpha merdipullorum
AGCCTCCTGCGCGAGCCGCGAAGGCGGAAATACATCGCGCCGTTCAAGACAATCAGCGCCGCCGCGAACGAGCAGCCGCCCGCGAGCCAGACGAGCTTCAAAAGCGCGTCCGCGCCGAGGCGCGGCCCGACGTAGTCCGTGACCGGCGGCGCGGGCTCCGCCGGCTCGCTTTCCGGCTCCGTCACGGGCGAGTGCGGCGAGGCCGTGAGCGCCGGCGGTTCAATGACCGGGTCCGGCTCCGTCAGCACGGGGCCAGTCTCAGCCGGGCGGAAGGCCTCGCTCGACGCCTGGGCGTACAGCTGCTCCGGCACGTTCATGACGCTCACCGGGCTCGGCGCAAGCTGTATGGGCAGCATGAACCGCAGCGCCGCCACAAGCCAGAGCGCGTATATGAGCCGCGCGGAGACGCGGTTCTTGAGCAGCAGCCGCAGCAGCGCTATGGCCGCTATCAGCACGCTCGAGCTCAGAAGCAGTTCAGCCATGACCCCGCCTCCCCGCCCTGTCGAGAATTTCGCGCAGCTCGTCAATCTCGCTGTCGGAGAAATCCCCTCCCTCGACAAAGCTCGCCACCAGCTTGGTGAGCCCGCCGCCGTAGACCTTTTCCGCAAGGCGGCGCGCCTCGGCGGAGCCGTACTCCTCGCGCGTTATCCTGGGCGAATAATAGTACACCCCACGCTTTTCCTGAACAATTTCTCCCTTTTTCACGAGGCGGGAGACCAGCGTCTTGATGGTTGAGGCCTCCCAGCCGGTGTCCGCGAGCGCGGCGCGTATCTCCGTGATGTTCACCGGGCCCTCCGCCGCCCAGAGCACGCGCATAATCTCCAGCTCCGCCGCGGATATGCTCTTCTCAGCCATATGCCATACCTCCAAAGTTACATTTGTAGCTTTAATATAGCACACGGAGCTACGTTTGTCAACCACCAATCCCGCCCGGAAGCCGGCAAAAGGAAAAGCCGCCTGTGCGGCGGCTTTTCAAATGTGCAGCGTGGCCTCGCCGGAGTCCAGAGCGAGGATTTCGCCGCCGCGCTCGACGAGGAGGCGAAAGCGCTCGTCTATGTCCAGCGCGCGGGCCGTGAAGCGCTCCGCGCCGCGCGTGACCGCGACCTCCCTGCCCACGGTGACGCAGCGGCGGAGGTATTCGGCGCGGAAATCGTATCCGCCGCGGAGCTCGTTTAGTATCCCGGCGGCGAGCCTTTCCCGGGCGAGCGCGGGCGCGGCCTCGAAAACCGCCCCGGCCGTGTCCTCAAGCCCCTCGGGCACGGCGGAGACGTTGACGCCGACGCCCAGCACGACGCGCAGCCTCTCCCCTGCCCGGGCCTCGGCCAGTATCCCGCAGACCTTTTTGCCACCCATGAGTATGTCGTTCACCCACTTTATGCCCGTCTCACGTCCGGATACGGCCTCAATCGCGCGGCACACCGCGACGGCGGCGCGAGGGGTTATGAGCAGCGCGTCCTCGGCCGAGGCGGGCTCGAGCAGGAGGCTCATATACAATCCGCCCTCCGGCGAGGCGAAGGAGCGGCCCATGCGCCCGCGCCCGGCGCTCTGCGAGAGCGCAACAAGCGCCGTGCCGGCCCGCGCGTCCGTGGCTTCGAGCAGCGCGCTGTTTGTGGAGGCCGTCGTATCGATAAAGCGTATGTCATAGCCCGGCGCGGCGGAGCGGAGGAAGTCAAGGTCAAACATAGAATCACCCCGGCTATGGTAGCACCAAGGCCGGGGTTTGGTCAATATTTTTAAGGCTTCGGCGCAAAGAGCGCGCGTATCGCGTTGAGCACCGCGAGAATCATGACGCCCACGTCGGCAAAGATGGCGAGCCACATATTCGCAAGGCCCACGGCGACAAGTGCGAGGCAGGCGAGCTTAATCGCAATCGCAAAGACGATGTTCTCATAGACTATGCGCAGGCACTTGCGGGAAATTTTTATGGCCTTGGCAATCTTGAGCGGGTCGTCGTCCATGAGGACTATGTCCGCGGCCTCGATGGCGGCGTCCGAGCCCATGGCGCCCATGGCGATGCCGATGTCGGCGCGGGAGAGGACGGGCGCGTCGTTTATCCCGTCGCCGACGAAGGCCAGCTTTTCCCTCCCCGGCTTTACGGCCAGCAGCTCCTCGACCTTGCGGACCTTATCGGCGGGCATGAGTTCGCCGCAGACGCGGTCTATGCCCAGCTCGGCGCCCACGTGCTCCGCGACGCGCTTCGAGTCGCCGCTGAGCATGACCGTCTCGCGCACTCCGGCGGCCCGAAGGGCGCTTACCGCCTCGGCGGAACGCGGCTTTATGACGTCGGATATCAGGATGTGCCCGGCGTACTCGCCGTCTATGGCCATGTGGATGACGGTGCCGACGCTGCGGCACTCTATGTAGTTGACGCCCAGCGAGTCCATGAGCTTTGCGTTGCCGGCGGCGACGGAGCGCCCGTCGACCAGGGCGGTGACGCCCTCGCCGCTTATCTCGCGTATGTCGGAAACGCGCGAGCGGTCTATCTCCCTGCCGTAGGCGCGGCGGAGGCTGAGGCTTATGGGGTGTGAGCTCGCGCTCTCGGCCAGGGCGGCGAACTCGACGAGCTCGGCGTCGGAGTAGGGGCTGTGGTGGATGCCGTTCACCTCGAAGACGCCCTTTGTCAGCGTGCCGGTCTTGTCGAAGACGACTATGCGCGTCTTGCTGAGGGTTTCAAGATAGTTGGAGCCCTTGACCAGCACGCCGGCCCTGCTCGCGCCGCCTATCCCGGCGAAAAAGCTCAGCGGTATGCTTATGACCAGCGCGCAGGGGCAGCTCGCGACGAGGAAGGTGAGCGCGCGGTATATCCAGGTCTCCCAGCCGCCGTCGAGGCCGAGGCCAAGCATGCGCACCAGCGGCGGTATCACCGCCAGGGCGAGCGCGCTGCCGCAGACGGCGGGAGTGTATATGCGCGCAAAGCGTGAGATGAATGCCTCGCTCCTGGATTTGCGCGAGGAGGCGTTCTCGACGAGGTCGAGTATCCTGCTGACCGTGCTCTCGCCGAACTCCCTGGTCGTGCGTATGCGGAGCAGGCCGGACATGTTGATGCAGCCGGAGACTATCTCGTCGCCGGGCCCGACGTCGCGAGGAAGGCTCTCGCCCGTGAGGGCGGCGGTGTTGAGACTGCTCTCGCCCTCTATGACGACGCCGTCTATGGGCACCCTCTCGCCCGGCTGCACGACTATCACCGAGCCGACCTCCACGTCGTCGGGGTCGGTCTTTTCAAGCCTCCCGCCCGTTTCGACATTGGCGTAGTCGGGGCGTATGTCCATGAGCTCGGAGATGCTGCGGCGGGATTTGCCGACGGCGCAGCTCTGGAACCACTCGCCTATCTGGTAGAAGAGCATGACGGCGACGGCCTCGGTGTAGTCGCCGCTGCCCTCGTACAGAGCCAGCGCTATCGCGCCTATGGTGGCGACGGCCATGAGGAAGTTTTCGTCCGTCACCTGGCGGTTCAATATGCCCCTGCCGGCCTTTATGAGTATGTCATAGCCAATCACGAGGTACGCGGCCATGTAACAGATAAAGCGCGGGACGCCCGTCACGGGGACGAAGCCCAGGCTTATCAGCAGCGCGGCGGAGACGAGTATCCGCGCGAGCATTGTTTTCTGCTTGCGGTTCATCTGCCGCATCTCCCCTCTTAAAGGAATATCTCGCAGTCGGACTCCACCTTTTTGCAGGCCCTGTAAACCTCCTGCATGACGGCGGCGCGGTCGGCCCCGTCCTCAAACTCGACGTTCATCTTCAGCGTCATGAAGTTCACGACGCAGTCCTTCACTCCCGGCGTCGCCTTGGCGGCGAGCTCCATCTTGTTGGCGCAGTTGGCGCAGTCGACGTCTATCTTATAGCTCTTTTTCATGGCGAAAAACCTCCGGCTGAATTCATTACGATTAAACGCTTGTTTAATCGTCTAATTGAAGTATAGCACTTTCCCGCCGTTTGTCAAGGGCAAAAGCGAAATAATTTCGGTTTGTCTTTTTAAGGCGGCTGTGCTATCATTAAATAAACACTTAATCGGGAGGAATCAGCTTGGCCTACCCCGCCCTGCCGCACGACCACGGCGGCAAAGTCGAACAAGTCTGCGAACACATGCCCTCGACCGTCGAGCTGCAGACCGTATCCGAGGTCTTCAAGCTCATGGACGATCCCAGCCGGATGCGCATCTTCTGGCTGCTCTGCCACTGCGAGGAGTGCGTCATAAACATCTCCGCCGCGGTTGAAATGTCCTCGCCCGCCGTCAGCCACCACCTGAGGCATCTCAAAAACGGCGGGCTCATAAACTCGCGCCGCGAGGGCAAGGAGGTCTATTACAAGGCCTCGGACACTCCCGCCGCGCGATTGCTGCACCACGCCATCGAGGAGCTGGTCGAGATAACCTGCCCGGACGGCGCAGGCCGGGCCTGATTTTAGGATTGACAAATGTAGTCTCTGCTGTTATACTTGAGCTATAAACTACAATTGTAGCTCATGGAGGGCGAGAATAATGTTTGAGACACTGCTTACCTCGTCAGTGCTGATACTGGCGCTCTGCGTTATCAGGCTCGCGCGGGGAAAAGTCAGCGCGCGGCTTATATACGCGCTGTGGCTCATTGCGGCGCTCAGGCTCATGTTGCCCTTTTCGCTCGCGCCGAGCCCTGTGAGCGTGGCGAATCTCTATCCCAGACAGCCGGAGACGGCCCTGTCACAGCCGGTTTTTGAGCTGCCGGAGGGTTTATCTGATGCACAAGACCATCTCCCGGACAGTGCCCCGCCCGTGAACAATACGGAACCGGGCTTTGACGCGCCTGCCGCCTCGCCCGAGCCGGAGCGTGATCCAGACTGGTCATTTGTGCTGCGCCTTATCTGGACAGGCGGCGCGGCTGCCGCTGCGGCGCTGTTCATATACAAAAACGCCGCCATGTACCGCGCCCTGCGCGTTAAGAGGCGGCGGCTGGAGCTGGACGCGGCCATGCCGGTCTACCTTGTCGAAGCGCTCCCCTCGCCCTGCGTCTTCGGAGTTTTCAGGCCCGCAATCTATATGACGCCCGCCGCTCTCGAAACGCCGGAGCGCACTCGCATGGTGCTGCTGCACGAGGAGACGCACTGCCGCCACGGCGACCACCTCTGGGCGCTGCTGTGCTGCGTACTGCTGTGCGTATACTGGTTTGACCCCTTTGTCTGGCTGGCGGCGTATCTCTCGAGGCGCGACTGTGAGCTGGCCTGCGACGAGAGCTGCATAAAGCGCCTGGGTGAGGAAAAGCGCGCCGAATACGGCGGCGCGCTCATAGACCTGATCGACTGCAGCCGCCGTACTGACCTGCTTGCGGCGGCCACCACCATGTCCGGCGGCAAGCGGGCGATACAAGAGCGCGTGGCGCGCATAGCCTCTTTCACCCGCTCGCACATACCGGCGCTCGCCGCCGTCGTGCTTCTCGCCCTCGCCGTCTCAGCCTGCACCTTCACGGGCGCTGAGGACGCGCCGGAGGGTACGCCTGCGGGTACGCTCGCGGAAGGACTTGAGTACGCCGAAGCGGAGGCGCCCGACGGCTGGGTGGGCGGCCCTGTCTATGAATTTTACCTTGACGGCGAGTTCATCGGCCGCCTCAGCGAGGGCTATGTCGAGGATTACGGCGGCATGGACGCGGCGGCGGACAGGCTGTATCTGGAATACCTAAACCGCAGCGCCCCGGAGTTCTCGCCGGAGGATGTTCAAATAGCCTGCGGCGTCTCGGACATCCCGCCGGACGTGCTTGAGCATGTGCTGGAGTGGGTAGCGGGCGCTTCTCAGGATGACTGGACGCTCTGGAATGCGCTCGAAAGCGATCTGACGGGCCTTTGGCTTGCGAATTCGACGCGCGTCGGAGAATATGTCGTCGAGTTCTACACCGCCGAATACCGCCTCACGCCCGACAGGCCGGAGCTGGTGGACGAGGACTACGCCACTGACGACGAGGGCCGGGTTGTGCAGGACGCAGTCTTTGCCTTCATTCTTGATGCCGGCGAGCGCATGCCGGCGCGGCCGAGGAACGACTGGCCGATGGTTATAAACGATGAATCCGAGTACGCCTCGCTCTGCATTCAGAGCTACGAGACAGGCACCGAAGCCTCAGGCGCGGAGTTCGACGCGCCCGATGGCGTCGACATGGGCGAGTTCTCACGCGACTATGGCGATTACGGCGGCTGGGTCTCAGCGGAGACGGCCTTCGGCGGCTATGGCAGCGGGGCGCTCGCCGTGACCGCGCCGGCGGCGAGCGTGACTGCGCTGGCGGCGGACAAATTCAGCCCCGAGAAAATATCGGACAACGGCGATTATATCTTCGGCAATCACCACTGGTGCAGTGATATGCAGAGCGCCGCCGGGCTCGGCGAGGGCGCGTATGTGTGCCGTGAGTACGCGGACCTCTATGTCGGCGCGGACCTTGACGCGCTCTGGCAGCAGGGCCTGGACATCGACTTTGAGACAATGAGCTTCCAGAGCGATTACCACACAGTCTTCCTCTGCCGCGAGGGCGAGCCGGT
>DVJK01000121.1 GCA_018716795.1 Candidatus Scatomorpha merdipullorum
AGGGGCGTCGAGGACGCCGCCCCCTACGGTGGTTGCGTGTGGGTAGGTTTTAGCGGAGCCGTGAGGTACAGTTTTCTGCACCCGTTACGTTGTGTGCTGCAAGCCCGGTTACGCTGCTGCCCGTAAGGGGCGGCGTCCTCGACGCCCCGCGCTGATGTGACCGCTGGGCCGCGTTAGGCGCAGGCGTCCGGCTTGACCGATTTTGCCCTCGTCACCCACGGTGCGCACGCCTCCGTCCACCGCCCAACGTATGCGATCCCGCGGGCACAGCCCGCGCACCATTTTTACGGGCGAACCGAGGTAGTATGTCATCCCAGGCCGGGCGGGCGTGGAAGCCCGCCCCTACGATGTGTGGGGAAGGTTTCGGCGTGCAACCGGCGTCATCCGTCGACCGACGACGGGGCGTCGGGAACGCCGCCCCTTACGGGCGGGTGCGAAACGTGAGTTGCGGCATCGTGGTAAACAGTTGCGCCATTGCCGCAAACCTCCTTCCACGCACTCGGCTCCCCTTTCAGGGGAGCCGAGGGGGGTGGGTGCGTTGCGGCGGCGTTGTACGTCGACCGACGGTGGGGTGCGGTGCTACTATGTTGTCCGTTGACCGGCGGGTCAGTCCTCCAGCATTTCCAGGGCGTCGGAGGCGTAGGCGGAGATCAGTTTGTCCAGGAGGGAGAGGAGGGAGGAGGCGCGTTTTTCGAGGCGCTCGTCGGACTGCTTTTCGCGCAGGGCGCGGAGGCGGTCTATGGTGCGCTGGTTGAGGCCGAGGGCGTTATAGTAATCGCTCTCCACGGCCTTGCGCGTGGCCTCCGTATCCGGGCTGTCGAAGCCCAGGAGGAAGTCCGGCGTCGTTCCGAAATAGCGCGCTATCGCGCAGACCGTGTCCGCGCCCGGCGTCGTGGGGCTGCCCTTCGGCTTGAGATACTTGCGTATCGCGGGGCGGGAGACGCCCACGGCGTCCGCCAGCTCCTGGATATTCACCGGCTTGCCGGAGGGGTTGTTCCCGTTCATCAGGTAGGTCAGGCGCTTGCGGAAGACCTCGTTCATCGTCTCCTCGCCGGCGGGCGGAGTCTCCGCCGCATCGAGCACGCGCTCGCGGCGTTTCGGCTCGCGCGGAGGCTTGGCGGGCCGCTCCTTCGGCCGGCGGGCGGGCTTTTCTTCAACCTTGGTTTTGTTCTCTTCCATAGCTTCCTCCGATATAGTAACTTCAGTTACAATGAGCATAGCATCCTTCCGCGCGCGTGTCAATTATTAATTTTTATGCGCAGTGTTTACTTGCAGGGGATTATGTGATATTATGTTGACTCGGCGCGGAACAAACCGCGTCCGCAAGCGTCTAATGCTCACATTATATATAAAGAGGTCGAGAGCCGATGAAACTGAATGGTAACAGCCGCGGAGGACATTCCGCGCCCAAGCGCCCGCAGTCCAGCCGCGCGCCGGAGGAGAGGGCCTCCGCGCCCGCCTCCGGCGGCCGTCCGCCCCGGAAGAAGGGCGGCGCGGGCAGGCGCGTTGCGGCGGTACTGGGCGCGATAGCCTGCCTGCTGGTCCTCTGCGTGGTCGTATACGCGATTTGGGAGAAGCCGGCGGAGCACAACAGGCCGGGCCTGGTGAACCCCTCCGCAGAGAGCGCCGCGCCGGCCGGGACGCCGGAGCCGGGCGCCACGCCCTCCCCGACGCCCACCGAGGATCCCAACGCGGGCGCGCCGGTGAGCTCCAACCCGAATATGTACACCTTCCTCGTCGTGGGCTTCGACCAGGTGGCCTATCACACGGACACCATCATGGTCGGCAGCCTCAACACCGAGACGCATGAGATATACGTGTACAGCATCCCGCGCGACACGCTCATGAACATCTCCGGCGGCACGAAGAAGATAAACGAGCTTGTCCTCCGCGGGCGCAACAGCTGCGACAGCTCCGCCTCCGAGGAGGAGAAGATGCAGGCGGGCATAGACCGCATGCTCGAGGGCATACGCGACCTGCTGGGCTTCGACGTGGACGTCTACGCCGCGGTGGATCTCGAGGCCTTCGTCAAGCTCATCGACGCCATCGGCGGCGTGGACTACGACGTGCCGGTCGACATGCACTACTCCGACCCCTCGCAGGGGCTGGTCATAGACCTCGACGCCGGCCCGCAGCACCTGACGGGCGAGCAGGCCGTCGGCGTCATGCGCTTCCGCTCCGGCTACGCCACGGCGGACATAGGCCGCATAGACACGCAGCAGGACTTCCTCATGAGCATAGCCAGCCAGTTTTTGAGCCTCGGCAACATCCCCAAGCTGGGCGAGTTCATGAGCATCTTCGAGGAATACGTCTTCACAAACATGGATACGAGCAACCTCGCTTTCTTCGCGCGGCAGTTTTTGAAGTGCTCGAGCGAGGACATACACTTTGCCACCGTGCCCGCGAACTATAACGACGCGATAAAGGGGCTGAGCTATGTGTCCATCAACATCACGGACTGGCTCGCCGAGGTCAACGCGCACCTCAACCCCTACTCCGAGCCCGTCACCGAGGCCAACGTGAACATCCTCACGCACTCCTTCACCAGCGGCTTCTACTCCACCACCGGCTCGATTGCCGGAGGCGTGGATTCGTTTACGGATTATACGTATCTGAGAGGTTAATCAGGCGACATAAAATCCCCGGCGGGTTTCCCTCCGGGGATTTCAGCATGTTGAAAAAGTCCTCGACGGACTTTTCAGGCAGCAGGGCCTCCGGCCCTTCGGCCGATGGAGACTGCGCGCAAAGAAAAAAGGACCGGTCTGCGGACCGGTCCTTTTTGCGCGCCGAGGGCGCTTCAGGCGCTTCTCAGATACTGAAAAGCGACGTCGATGATAACACCCGAGGAGGGCATGACAAATTTATAGGTTTCGCCCTTGACTCGCAGCACCTCGAGCGGGCTTCCGCCGGAGGTTATCACGGAGACGGAGGCGGTCTCAAAGCCCTTGTCGGGCGAGACGGAGAAGGTCACGAGCTTGCCCGCCGCCGCGTCGGAGACGGAGGGGGTCACCGCGCCGCCGTGCTGGGCGCTGGGCAGGACGCTGTACAGCTCGCCGCCGGAGCTGCTGGCCATCGCGTTCCTGGCGCCGGAGACGCCGTCGGGAACCGCGCCCTCCGCGGCTGAGGTCGGGAAGACAAGTATCGCCACGCTCAGCGCGGCGACGAGGACCAGCATGGGGAGCGTTATTCTGTGTTTCGCGGGCTTTGCATGCTTTGCTTTGTACATTTCCAAGTCTCCCGGGTTACATAATACTTTTACGTAATTTAATGATACCCGCAGACTGTGTAATATTCAAGCAAAAAAACGGATACATTAGGTTACAAACTAGACATAAAAGTTACAAAACAACGAAAAATACAGCCGGTGGGGCCAGAGCCCCGCCGGCTGCGCAATATATTGTGTTCAGTTGAGGGTGAGGTCGCCGTCCTTTATCCAGCCCAGCCTGCGGCACAGCGCGCTGATCAGTGGGCATATGACAGCCGGCAGGACGAAGCAGACGAGAATCAGGCCGGCCCAGTCCATGACAGTCGGCGTGATGGCCGCAGCTCCGTCGGCGAGGGCCACGTCGCTCGGGTTGAGCCAGCCGGTCCAGACGCCTATCGGCCCGCAGAGGCCGCAGGTGCCCATGCCGGAGTTAATGGCGTCGCCGTTCATCTCCAGCTTGAACACGCAGGTGGCTATCGGGCCGGTTATCATGCTGGTGACGATGGCGGGGATCCATATCTTCGGGTTGCGGACGATGTTGCCCATCTGCAGCATACTGGTGCCGAGGCCCTGGCTGACGAGGCCGCCCCAGCGGTT
>DVJK01000122.1 GCA_018716795.1 Candidatus Scatomorpha merdipullorum
CGCAGTAAGCGGCGTTGAAGCTCCGATCCCGCGCAACGTATTCCCGTGAACCATGTCAGGCGGGGAACCGAGCAGCATTAAGCGGGCCCATACGTGTGCCGCGAGGTCACCGGGGCCGAGCCGGCTGCCGCGGTAACGGGCGTGTCGGCTGTTCGATCGAGGGTGTGCAGTCTTGCAAAGGGCCGTTCTCGTCGGCTTTATTCGAAACGCGGCGGGAAAGGCGAAAGATAAAAGGCGGTGAATACCACGTATCAGGCGCTCTATCGCAAATACCGGCCCCGGAGCTTTGACGACGTCTGGGGCCAGGAGAACATAACCGAAACGCTCAAGCAGCAGGTCATGAGCGGGCGCACCAGCCACGCCTACCTCTTTGTGGGCACGCGCGGTACGGGTAAGACCACCTGCGCCAAGCTTTTGGCCCGCGCCGTCAACTGCGAGCGGCCTGTGAACGGCAGCCCCTGCGGCGAGTGCGCCGCCTGCCGCGGCATAGAGGCGGGAAGCATTATGGACGTCGTGGAGATAGACGCCGCCAGCAACAACGGCGTGGACAACATCCGCGCCCTGCGCGACGAGGCCGTCTTCTCTCCCGCCGAGGTCAAAAAGCGCGTGTACATCGTCGACGAGGTGCACATGCTCTCGGCCAGCGCCTTCAACGCCCTGCTCAAGATTCTTGAGGAGCCGCCGGAACACCTCATGTTCATCCTGGCCACAACGGAGCTTCGGAAGGTGCCGGCCACGATTCTCTCGCGCTGCCAGCGCTTCAACTTCCGCCGGCTGGACGCCGAGGTCATCACCAGGCGGCTCAAATACGTCGCCGGGCGCGAGGACATCGCCCTCACCGACGGCGCGGCCAGGCTGCTCGCCCGGCTCGCGGACGGCGGCATGCGCGACGCGCTGAGCCTGCTCGACCAGTGCTCCGGCCGCGAGCGGATAGACGAGGCCGCCGTGCTGGAGGCCACGGGCGCCGCGGGAGGCGAGCGGATAAGCTCCCTGCTCGACGCGGTCATAAAGCGCGACAGCGCCGCCGCTCTCGGTATCTTCGCCGGGCTCTGGCAGGACGGGAAGGATCCCGCCGGCGTCCTCGGCGACCTCAGCGTCCTCATGCGCGACGCGCTCATCCTCTCCGTCGCCCCTCGCGGCGGCGCGGCCCTGCTCTCCGGGGCCTACGACGAGGAGAGCCTGCGGCGCGTCGGCTCCCTCATGGGCCGCGAGGAGCTGCTGTACGGCATGTCCGCGGTACAGGAGGGCGTCAACGCCCTGAGGGACAGCCCCTCCGCCCGCACGACGGCGGAGCTGACGCTGCTGCGGCTGTGCAATCCCTCCGGCGGCGAGGACGCGCTGGCCGCGCGGATATCGCGGCTCGAGGCCGCGCTGGCCGGCGGGATAAGCCTGCCCGCGCCGACGCCGGAACCCGAACCGGAGACTAAACCCGAGCCCGCGCCCGAGCCGGAGACGAAACCCGAACCGGCGCCGAAGCCGGAGGCAAAGCACGAGCCTCAGCCCGAGCCCGCGCCCGAGCCGGAGGCGAAACCCGAACCGGTGGCGAAGCCGGAGGCAAAGCCCGAGCCTCAGCCCGAGCCCGAACCGGCGCCTGCGCCGGACGATGAGTACGCGCCGCCCTGGACGGACGACGACGCCCCGCCTCCGCCGGACGACGGCGACGCCCCGCCGGCGGGCGGCTTTATCCCGCCGGAGCCCGTGAAGACGCCCGAGCCGGAAATCACGAGGGCTCCCGAGCCGGCGGCTGCGCCTGCGGACGAGCCCGCGGCGGAGCGCGGGGACGGGGCCTTCGACTGGAACAGGTTTGTCGCCCTTCTCTCCCCGCACATTATAAAGGGCTACGCCATCATGCTGCGCAGCGCCGCCCAGGCCTCCGGCAGGCTGGACGGCGACGTGGTCACGGTGAGCCTGGAGGAGGGCATTCTGTTCAACGCGCTCAACAACCCGCGCACGCTTGAGTTCATGCGCGAGGCGGCCTGCTCCGTCGTGGGGCGCGAGGTCGCGGTGAGGCTTCAGTCCACGGCCGACGCGCAGGAGTCCGCGCGGCGCAGCCTCCGGGAGCTTGAGCAGTTCAGGGAAGTTACCTTCAAAAGAAAGGACAGATAAATTATGGCTAAAGGCGGATTTCGCGGAGGATACGGCGGAATGGGCGGCATGAGTCAGGCGAACATGATGAAGCAGGCCCAGAAAATGCAGCAGGAGCTCGCCAGGATGCAGGCCGAGCTGGAGGAGAGCGTCTTCACGGCGGCCGCCGGCGGCGGCGCGGTCAAGGCCAGCGTGAACGGCAAACACGAGCTGACCGCCCTGGAGATTGAGCCCGACGCCGTCGACCCCGAGGACGTCGAGATGCTTCAGGACATGGTCATAGCCGCCGTCAACGAGGCCCTGCGCAAGGTCGACGAGGCGAGCAGCGCCAATATGGCCAAGCTCACCGGCATGAAGGGCCTCCCCTTTTAACTGTATAAAAAGGCCTCGACGGCCTTTTTATACAATAGGGTCCCCTGGCCGCATAGCGGCCAATGGAGACCGGCGCTTCGCTTCGCGCAAAGAAATCTGCCAGTCTGCGGACTGGCAGATTTTTCACGCTCCGCTCCGCGAGAAGTATTTTCGGGCGGGCGGAGCTCGCCCGAAAATGAATTTCAATTTATTTCGCCGCAAGGCGGCGAAACTCTGCGAGGCCTTTTTATCCAGCTTGTGGCTTTGCCTTGGGTTCCTTTCAGACGCCGAAGAACTCCTCTATCTCCCGGCGCGCGGCCCTGGAGCTGCCCTGTATCATGGCCGGGGAGCCGCCGCCGCGGCCCTTGAGCGCGGCGTTTATCGCCTTCGATTCGGCGCGCAGGTCGACGCTTTTGCTGCCGAGCACGTATTTGTAATCCCCGTCCGCGCCGGAGAAGGCCGCGCAGATACCCGAGCACTTTTCGACGCCCGCGTTCACCAGCTCGCGGAGCGTGACGGCGTCCAGCCCCGGCTCGAAGATGCAGAGGTTGCCCTCCGTCTCGGGCAGGGCCGCCGCCTTGATGGAAAGCAGCTCGCGCTTGAGGGCCGTTATCTCGGCGTGCCTCTCCTCGCTCTCGCGCATGTATCGCTCGAGGTATCCGGCGGTCTCCAGCCGCTTTGCGGAGAGGGCGGCGGAGACGCGCGCGTTGTTCTCGTGCAGCGCGGCGTAGTCGCGGTACGCCGCCTCGCCGCAGATAAGCGTGAGCCGCGTGCCGCCGCGGTGGCGCATGGAGTCGAGGACCTTTATGCAGCCTATCTCGCCCGTGCGCGCGACGTGGGGCGCGCAGCAGGCGCACATGTCGACGCCGGGAATCTCGACTATGCGCACGAGGCCGCTGAGCTCCTTCTTGCTGCGGTATTCCATCCCGCCCAGCTCCTCCGCGGAGGGCAGGAGCGTCCTGACCGGCAGGTCGGCCCAGACGGCGCGGTTGGCCTCGAGCTCGCAGCGGGCAATGTCCTCCGGCGAGAGCTCGACGGAGAAATCGAGCGTCATGCCGCCCTCGCCCATGTGGAAGCCGACGTTCTCGCCGCCGAAGAGGCGGTGGACGGTCCCGGAGAAGATGTGCTCGCCGCTGTGGCCCTGCATCCGCGGGAACCTTACCGCCCAGTCGACCGTCCCTTCAACGGCGCTGCCCGGCTCCAGCGGCTCGGGCAGGATGTGGTATATGGTCTCCTCCGCCTCGCGAAGCGCGATTATGGGCAGGCCGTTCAGGCTGCCGGAGTCCGGCTCCTGCCCGCCGCCGCCGGGAAAGACCGCCGTGCGGTCAAGCACGACGCAATACGCCCCGTTTTCGGGCGCGCAGGATACGACGCGGGCGGTGAAGGCGCGGCATTCGCCGTCGGAGTAGTAGAGTTTTTCGGTCATGATATCACCTCTGTGGGCTGTTGTGCTATGACGGCCGCGCCGTCGCGGTGCCATGCGCGCTCTTTTTCGCCTGCCCCGCAAGGGGCGAGAAAAAGGACATAAGCCCACGTACAACAGCCGCTGTGCGGCTATTGTACCATATTTACGCTTCGTTCACAACCGCCGCCTTGCGCTTTGGCGGAATTTATATTATAATTTAGTGATTGCTCAGGACTGGAGGTATGCCGCACGAACATACTTTTTCTCATAAACTTCGCCGGGAAGGGCGGCTCGGAAAAATACGTCGAGCAGCTTGCGCGCATCTTTATTTCCCGGGGTGAGCGCTGCTTTTTCGCCTACAACGTGCCCGGACAGCTCAGCGAGCGCATGGAGGCCATGGGCGTGGAGAGCCTGCGCTTCGATATCTCGGCCTCCCGCGCGCTCAAAAGCGCGAAGGAGCTCGCCGCCTTCTGCCGCGGGCGCGAGATAGACGTCATACACGCGCAGTATCCCGCGGAGAACATCGTCGCCCTGCTCTCGAAGCGGTATTATCCGCGGCCGAACGTGGTCTACACCGGCCATCTGACGATTGACGGCGGGGCGAAGTGGCGCATAATAAACCGTATCTTCACGCCGAAGGACAAAGCCGTCATCGCTGTCTGCGGCTCCGGCCGCGACGCGCTCATTCGAAACGGCGTCTGCCCCGAGCGGGTTCGTGTCATCCCCAACGGCGTCGAGCCGAACGAAAAACCGCGGCGCGACCTCTCCGCCCGGGCCTCCCTCGGCGTGGGCGGGGACGAGTTCATGATAAGCTGCTTCGCGCGCTACTCGCCCGAGAAGGGACTCGGCTTCCTCACCGACGCCGCGGCGAAGCTCCGCGGCCTCACGGACAGGCCCTTCAAGTGCGTCATCTGCGGCGACGGCGAGCTCTTCGGCGAGGTGAAGGAGCAGATTGCCCGGCTGGGCCTTGAGGACTGCGTCGTCCAGGCGGGCTACCGGACGGACACGGCGGAGATACTTCGCGCAAGCGACCTCTATGTAAACTCCTCCAGCAGCGAGGCGATGAGCTTCGCCCTGCTCGAGGCGATGAATGAGGCCGTGCCGCTCGTCGTGACGGAGCTCGACGGAAACTGCGAGCTCGCGCTGAACGAGGACCTGCCCTGCGGGCTCGCCGCGCCCTACGGCGACGCGGACGCCTTCGCCTCGGCCATGCTGAGGCTCATGGAGGACGGCGAGCTGTACCGCCGGTATTCGGAAAACGCCCTCGCGCGGGTAAAGCGCGACTACGACATAGAAAAGCTGGCACAAAAGGTGCTGGAAAGCTACAAATAATCCCGGAGGTTAAACATGATAGACGAAAAAGGCAGACTCTTTGGCAAGGTCAACATCGTTGACCTCATCATAGTCGTAATAGTCCTGGCCGCCGCGGCCTTCATAGGCATGAAGCTCCTCGGCCCCGAGAGCGAGATTGCGAACACCCAGAAGGTGCGCATAACCATGTTCTGCGAGGAGACGCCGGACTTCGTGGCCGCCCAGCTCGAGGAGGGCGCGGAGGCCTGGGACGCCGCCAACCAGGTGACGCTCGGCACGCTCAAGAGCTGGACTCTGGGCGAGAGCAAGAGCGCCGTCACGGACATCACGGGCGAGGTCGTTGAAATCTCCCGCTCCGGGTACAACTCCGTCACGCTCGTCTGCGAGGGCGAGGGCGTCGTGAGCGACCACGGCGTCACGATAGGCAGCACGCTCTACGCCAACGGGCAGAGCGCGAGCGTCTACTTCGGCGACTGCAAGCTCTTCCTCGACATCGCCGATATCGAGGTCATCGGCTGAGGACGGCGGCAACGTAAGCGAAGCGAGGTGAGAACTCTTGCTTGCCAACAGCGTCCTCGGTAAGCTGTACGGCTTCTGGCTGTGCAGCGCAATATTCAATCTGCTCCGCGGCATATACCGGCCCTTTGCGCGCGCCTTTCACGAGAGCGCGATAATCCGCTTCCTCGGCCGCGCGCCGAAGGTGGAGCTCTGGTACGCGAACAGCCTCACGGGCCGGGCGATAAGCGCGGTCTGGGGCCTATTGCTGCGCGTATTCTCAAAGCTCATGGCCGCGCTGAGGCGGCCCGCGTCCGGCAGCTTCGTTGTCCGCTGCTGCTCCGGCTCGTACTTCTGCAATTTCGAATTCCTCATGTGCGCGGGCTTTTTCGTGATGTTCTGCGCGCCGCACTCCTTCTGGTCGAACTCCTACGGCCTTCTGATGGCCGCGGGGCTCTTCGGACTCTATTTCCTGATGGCGGCCGCGGGAGCGCGCGAGGCGGTGAGCCCGCTGGCCCTGGGCTTCCCCTTTCTGCTCTTTGTCATCTCCGTGCCGCTGAGCCTCATATTCACGTCGGATATGGGCGACAGCCTGCGCGTGGGCATGTTCTTCGCCGCGGCCTTCCTCTTCGCCTACGTCTTCATGGCGGAGCTCTCGGACGCCTCGCGGCTTGAGCGGCTGGAGCGGTGGATATACGCCGCCGTGCTCATGACCGCGCTCTACGCCTTCTATCAGCGCGTCGTGGGCGTCGAGGTCAGCGCGTCGCTGACCGACCTCTCGCTCAACACGGGCGTGCCGGGCAGGGTGTATTCCACGCTCGACAACGCAAATAACTACGCGGAATTCCTCGTGCTCTTCACGCCGCTGTGCGTGGCCTGGGCCATGCAGAGAAGGCGCCCGACGGCGAGGTTCCTCGCCTGCTGCGGCATAGCGCTGCCGCTGCTCGCGCTCGTGATGACCTATTCGCGCTCCGGCTGGCTCTCCATCGCGGCGGCGGCGCTGGTCTTCGTCTACTATCTCGACAAGCGGCTTATCCCGCCGGCCTTCGTCGTGTGCATCCTGGCGATACCCTTCCTGCCGGACAGCATCATGACGCGGCTTCTGACCATCTTCAACCCCGCGGACTCCTCGGCGAGCTTCCGCATACTCGTCTGGCAGGGCGTGCTGGACCTGCTCGCGGACTTCGGCTTCACCGGCATAGGCATGGGGCCGTACACCTTCGCGAATATCTTCCCGCTCTACGCCGTCAACGAGCACACCACCGCCGTCGTACACTCGCAGATGCTCTACCTCGAGCTCTTCCTAGAGTGGGGCGCGCTGGGCTTCATCGGCTTCATGTGGCTCATGCTCCGGCACGTCAAGGACAGCGCCTTCGCCATCACGCGCGAGCGGGACAAATCGCTCCGGCTCGGCCTCACGGCGACGCTGTCCGGCTTCTGCGGCATTGCGGTGCTCTCCGTCTTTGAATACATCTGGTACTATCCTCGAATACTTTTCGCCTTCTTCATCCTGCTCGGCGCGGCCCTCGGGCTTATGCGCGCCGCAAAAGCGGGAAATAAGCTCAAGGGGGACGCCGATGCGCGTTAAAACCATACTCTCCGAAAAGCTGCGCGAATCGCTGGCCTCCGTGCTGCCCATCGCGCTTATAGTCGCTCTGCTCTGCCTCTTTTTCGTGCCGGTGTCGACCGACCTCATGCTGGCCTTCGTCATCGCGGTCATACTGCTGACGGCGGGCATGGGGCTCTTCACCCTGGGCACGGAGGGCTCCATGACGCCCATAGGCAGCTATCTCGGCTCGCGCATGACGAAGTCGCGCAACCTGCCGCTCATCATCGCGCTGAGCTTCATCCTCGGCATAGCCATAACGATAGCCGAGCCGGATTTGCAGGTGCTGGCGAACAACGTGCCGCACATCAACACCTGGGTGCTTATGATAACGGTCAGCGTCGGCGTCGGCTTCTTCCTCGTCGTGAGCATGCTGCGCATACTGCTGGCGATTGACCTCAGGTGGCTGCTCACGGGCTTTTACCTCATTGTCTTTATAACGGCCTCGTTCGCGGACCCGGACTTCCTCTCCGTCGCCTTCGACTCCGGCGGCGTCACGACCGGTCCGATGACTGTGCCCTTCATAATGGCGCTCGGCGTCGGCGTGGCGAGCATACGCTCGGACAAAAACGCGGAGAGCGACTCCTTCGGCCTCGTGGGCCTGTGCTCGATAGGGCCCATAATCGCCGTCCTGATTCTCGGCTTCGCCTATGAGAGCGAGGCCGCGGACGTCGGCGCGCAGGCCGTCTCCGGCTGGGCGGACACCGTCGAGCTCGGCACGAGCTATCTCTCCGCCATTCCGCACTATATGTTCGAGGTGGCGATGGCCCTCGCGCCGATAGTCCTCATCTTCTTCGTGTTCCAGGCGGTGTCGCTCAAGCTGCGGCGGCTGCCGTTTTTGAAGATTGTCATAGGCATACTTTATACATACGCCGGCCTCGTGCTCTTCCTCACGGGCGTCAACGTCGGCTTCTCCTCGCTCGGCACGCTGCTGGGCCGGGAGATGGCCTCCGGCGCGTGGAGCTGGCTGCTTGTGCCCGTCGCGATGCTCATGGGCTGGTTCATTATCCGCGCCGAGCCCGCGGTGCACGTCCTGAACAAGCAGGTCGAGGAGGTCAGCGCCGGCGCCGTCAGCGAGAAGGCCATGGGCCTGAGCCTCTCTGCCGCCATCGCCGCGGCCAACGGGCTCGCGATGCTGCGCGTGCTGACCGGCGTCAATATCCTCTGGTTCCTCGTGCCCGGCTATGTACTGGCCCTGGGCCTGAGCTTCTTCGTGCCGCGCATGTTCACGGCCATCGCCTTCGACTCCGGCGGCGTGGCCTCCGGCCCGATGACCGCGACCTTCATGCTGCCGCTCGCCATGGGCGCGGCCGAGGCCGCGGGCGGGAACGTCATGACCGACGCCTTCGGGCTTGTCGCCCTCGTGGCCATGACGCCGCTCATAACCGTGCAGGTCATGGGCGTAATATATAAGCTGAAGGCCGAAAAGCTCGCCGAGCGCGAGGCCGCCCTTGCCGAGGCCGTCTCGGCCGCGGGCGAGGATGTCATAGAGCTTTGGGAGGCGGCGGTATGATACTTAATCTCATAGCCCTGGTGGTCGACCGCGACCGGGCGGGAGCGGTCTCCGAGCTGCTCGAGGGGCAGAAGCTGCCCCTGGTGCTCACGCTGCTCGCGCGCGGCACCGCGACGAGCGAGGTCCTCGACCTCTACGGCCTCGAGGCCACGGAAAAGGCCCTGCTGCTGAGCGTGGCGGGCGCGGACATGACGCGGCAGCTTATACGCCAGGCCAAGCGCAGGCTGTTCATAGACGTGCCGGGCAACGGCATAATGATGGCCATACCTATCAAATCCGCAGGAGGTGGACGTACCTTGGCATATCTCTCCGGAGGCGCGGTGCAGGACAGGGCCGTGCCGGAATTCAAATTTGACCATGAGCTCATCCTCGCCGTCATAAACGAGGGGCACACCGACCCTGTCATGGACGCGGCGCGCTCCGCCGGGGCCGCCGGCGGCACGGTTATCCACGCCAAGGGCACTGGCGGCAAGCTCAGCGAGAAGTTCCTGGGCGTCTCCCTCGCCGACGAGAAGGAGCTCATCATGATTGTCGCGCGCTCGGCCGAGAAGGCCGGGATAATGCGCGCCATCGCGGAGCAGTGCGGCCCGGACACGCCCTCGGGCGCCGTGACCTTCTCCCTGCCCATCTCCGCCGTGGCCGGCCTGCGCGCCTTTGACGAGGAGGAGGCCTGAGCATGAGACAGTGCATGGATTCCGAGAACCTGCACCGGCGCTTCGCGCGCATCATAGGGCAGGTCCAGGCCATAGACCGCATGATAGACGAGGACGTGCCCTGCGAGGACGTGCTCTCGCAGATTAACGCCGCGAAAAGCGCGCTGCACCGCGCGGGCCAGGTCGTGCTCGAGGGGCACATAAAGCACTGCGTCCGCGACGGCATCGCGAACGGCGACGCGGACAAGACCATCGAGAGCTTCACGAAGGCCGTCGAGCGCTTCTCAAACTTTTAAGAGGCAGAGCGCGAGGCCGTACAGCACGCCCGAGAGCGTGCCGTACACCAGCACCGGCCCGGCTATGACGAAGAGCTTGGCCGCGAGGCCCGCGACAAGGCCCTCGGTCTTGAACTCCAGCGCGGGCGAGGCGACGGCGTTTGCAAAGCCCGTTATGGGCACAAGCGCTCCGGCCCCGGCGAAGGCGGCGAATTTGTCGTACACACCCAGGCCCGTCAGCAGCGCGCCGAGGAAGATGAGCGCCACGCTCGTCCAGACTCCGGCGTCCTCCCCTGCCCCGGCGGCCTCGAGGCCGAGCGTTATAAGCTCGCCGAGCGTGCAGACCGCGCCGCCGCACAGAAAGGCGCGGAGCGTGTCGGGGCCCGTCACGGACTTCGGCGAGAGGCGCTTGACGAGCTCCGCGTACTGTTCGTTTGTAAGCTTGCGCATGGTATCACCCCGGTTTAGGCTTCCGAATGCCGCCGGGCTTATGCGCGGAAATATTTTCAGTGACATTTCGGGGTCATGTGTGATAGAATACTCTTGAAATACTGCCGAGCAGATGGGAGGCTTGGTTATGAACATCGAATTGACTAACAAGGAATTCCGACGGCTCCTGGACATGGTGTACATCGGCAACTGGGTTTTGAACTCCACCCGGGCCGAGGACCGCTTCAAGGACTATGACGATTTGCAGGAGAAGATTTTCGGCTGCTGCGCCAAGCTGGGCCTCAAGGATCTGTACACCACCTGGTACGGCCACGTCTTCCCCTCCCGCGCCTTTGAGGAGGGCGGCATACACGAGGCCATCGCCGACTATGAGGACGCCGTCTTCTACGATATCCTCGCCGAGGAGCTGGCGAGGCGCGACATGAGCCTCGAGCACACCGATCCCGACGACGTCAACGAGCTCAACACCCGCATAGACGAATACTTCGACGAGTTCGAGGCGAACGGCATAGATAACCTAATGATTGAAAAATAAGCGCGAAAGCGCCGGAGCGCAGGGCTCCGGCGCTTTTTTAATGCGTCCAGTCCAAAATTCTCACGCCCTCGCCCGCCTCGGCGGCGGCGAGGTCCATTAGCCTCTTGGCGAAGGGGCAGGGGTAGCCTATTGGCGTGCCCTTTTTTATGCAGCTGGCGAAGACTATCGTGTCCGCGCCGCGCTTTACAAGCTCGCGCACCCTGAGCGGCACGCGCTTGCCCGGGCAGCCGCCGCAGTTCGTGAAGCCGACGAGCTCGATGTCCTCCTCCACGCCCTCGAATACGCCC
>DVJK01000123.1 GCA_018716795.1 Candidatus Scatomorpha merdipullorum
GCAAAATTTACAAATTGTTAATAAACTTGCTCGTGAATTGAAACAATTTTAAACTCGGATTATAATCCAAGTGACTTGCATAGCGCAGCTATGAGAGAAGAGAGAGCAAAAATCGAAAATGGGAAGGAGAGCCGAGTCTATGACTGAAAACCCCAATGAAAGCAAGGCCGTGACCAAGGGTACACTGGCAGCTGGCTTCTCCGTCGCCTCCGTGTGGTTCGGCACCCACGTCGGCGCGGGCTTCGCAACCGGCAACCAAATCCTGAACTACTACGTCCAGTACGGCTGGACGGCGGTACTGTTCCCGCTCATATCCATGGGCGTGCTGGCCTACGTCATTTACGTTATAATGAAGTTTGCCCGCCTGCGCGGCCTGGACAACTACAGCGACACCTTCCGTGAGCTGTGGCAGCCCTACCCCTGGCTGAGCATTTCCTTCGAAATCTTCTACATAATCATAATCCTGGCCGCCGTCGCCGCGGCAATCTCCGGCGCGGGCCTGCTTGTTGACGACCTCTTCGGCTTCACGGGAAGCAACGGCGTCGCCTCCATCCAGAGCACCATTATCGTCGCCGCCATCCTTATCGTCCTCTGCCTCTTCGGCGTCAAGCTGATAATCGCCGCCTCCACCGTCCTGACGATAGGCATCCTGCTTACGGCCGGCATCATGATAGTCGTCGGCATCGCGAACCGCCCCGACGCCGTCCTCGCCGCCTTCACCGCCGAGCCCAGCAACCCCAATACGCTTGAGGGCTTCTGGCGCGGCGCGGTTATCTACTGCGGCTTCCAGTGCGTGTCCATCCCGGCCATGATCGCCGCCGCCGTCACCCTGAATCAGAAGGGCGTCAAGAAGGCCGGCGTTCTCGGCGGCATCATGAACGGCGGCATGCTGGCCCTCTCCGGCCTCATGCTCCTCGGCTGGAGCGCCGACATCTACGCCGCTCCCGCGGAGGCTCAGGCCGTCGCCCTGCCGAACCTCTTCATCTGCCACGAGATAGGCTGGAGCTGGCTTGAAATCTGCTACTCCGTGCTCATGTTCTGCGCCTTCATCTCCACCTGCGTCACGCTTATCTACACGATGATCCTGCGCGTGGACAAGAAGTTCTTCGTCGGCAAGGTCAGCATCCACGAGAAGATTCGCATGTCCGTCATCGGCGTCATCCTGATTGCCATCTGCATGAGCCTGAGCTTCATCGGCATTAGCGACATCATCACCTACGCCTACGGCTACGACGGCTACCTGGCCCTCGTCGCGATTGTGTTCCCGGTCATCATCATCGGCAACATCAAGAACAAGAAGTATGTCAAGGAGCACCCCGAGTGCCTCCAGAAATACGGCAACAGCTAAGGAGACGAGTTAATTGAGCAAGCGGCAGAAATGGCTTATAATAACCCTGTGCGAGATAGTCGCGCTGGCGATAATGACCGCCGGCTGCCAGCTGCTCTTCCACTTCGTCTTCGGGCCCGTCTTGATTCTGGTCGTCGTCTTCATAATCTACGGCATCGGCCGCGTCTGGACGCGCGAGAGGCCGCAGGAAAACGGCGAAGACAACTGAATAAACGCAAAGCCCGCCTCTTTCGAGGCGGGCTTGACTGTCTAAAAAGGCCTCGACGGCCTTTTTAGACAATAAGGTCCCCCGGCCGCAAGCGGCCGATGGTGACCGGCGCTCCGCTGCGCGCAAAGAAAATGACCGGTTGAAACCGGTCATTTTTTCACACTCCGCTCCGCGAGAAGTGTTTTCGGCGGCGTACACGCCGCCGCCGAAAATGATTTCATCCCTTTCGCCGCAAAGCGGCGAAGCTTAAGCAGGGCTTTTTTCATTTACAATCCGTCGCTCATTGCTCCGGGCGGAGCTTATCCAGGAAGCGCAGCCTGCGGTTGAAGAGGTTCACTATGCGGCCGACGATGAGCGCCGAGACGACGGTTCCGGCGCCGAGGCCGTTCAGCTGGCCGAAGAAGAGGAAGCTCAGCGCCGCGGCAATGAGCATGAGCGTCACGTCGAAGGCGACCTTCACGCTGCCGAAGCGCAGGCCGGTCCTCCGCGCGAGGGCCCTGACTATGCCCTCGCCGGGCACGACCAGCACGTTGGGCGCGACCTCCACCGCGAGGCCGAAGGCCAGTATCACGCAGCCGCCGAGGAGGCTTACAAGCCTCGCCGGAAGCGAGACCGGCTCCAGCCAGCCGAGCAGGGCCATGCTCAGGTCTATCGCCAGGCTGAAGACCGCGTTGACCGCCAGCTGCAAAAGCTGTATGGGCTTCATCTCCCGGCCGAGCAGCGCAAACTGCGCGGCGACAAAGAGGAGGTTCATTATAAAGGTGAAGCCGCCCAGCGAGAGAGGGAAGCGCAGGCTCAGGACGTAGGGCAGGCTCGATATGGGCGAGGTGCCCAGCGCCGCCTTGGTTATAAAGGCGATGCCGAAGCTGTTTATGACCACGCCGGCCGTGAACGCCGCCCAGCGCAGCGCCGTTTTTCCTCTCTTTTCGCGCATAATTGCCTCCGAAAACAAAAATCCGCGCGTTCAAAGCGCGGAAAGCATTATATAATACCCCCTCCCTTTTTGTAAAGGGCCGCCGGAAAAGGCGGGCAGAAGGCACAGTTTTTAAGGCGCGGGCCGGATAAATATTTGTACGCTTTGGCGGGGAAGCCGCGGGCAATTCGGGCTTGTAAAAAGGGCGGGCGTCGATTATAATATTGTAAATGATATAGACATATCGGACGTCATTACAAGTTATGAGAGGAAGCAACATGGACACCAACCCCGTACTGATGAACAAGCTGAGCATGGACAGCGACATCCCTCTTTACTCCCAGCTTGTCAGCATAATAAAGCGCAATATCTCCGCAGGCACGCTCGACCCCGGCGCGCTCCTGCCCAGCGAGGCGGAGCTCTGCCGCACCTTCGACGTCTCCCGTTCCACCGTGCGCCAGGCCATAGGCGAGCTGGAGAGCGAGGGCCTGGTCGTCCGCAAGCAGGGCCGCGGCACCTTTGTCGCCGAGCCCAAGATGCGCCGCCGCACCGAAAACGTATACTCGTTCACGAGCGAGATAAACTCCATGGGCATGACGCCCAGCTCCACGATACTCGAGTTCGAGGTCATGAGCCCTCCGCCCGACATCGTCTCCATGCTCGAGCTGGAGAACAGCAGCGTGAAGATATACCGCTTCTCCCGCATACGCAACGTCAACGGCCAGCCGCTTATACTTGAGACGAGCTTTTACCCCACCTATATCTACCCCAAGCTCACCCGCGAGCTTCTCGAGACGCACAGTTTTTACAGCCTGCTCTACGAGGAGGGCATAGTGCCGTACAGCGCCGTGGACAGCTATGAGGCCGTCATTCTCGGCCGGCGCGAGGCCGAGCTCCTGGGCACCCGCCCCGGCAGCTGCGCCTTCTCCGTCCAGCGCCGAACCCGCACGGAGTCCGGCGTGGTCTATGAGTTCACCCAGAGCCTCATACGCGCCGACCGCGTCACCCTCGACGTCCACCTCCACAAGGACGGCGTCAGCTTCGCGAGGAACGTAGACAAATAAGCGGCCCGGAACGCCCGCAGGCATTCCGGCGCAAAAAGGACCGGCCCGACGGCCGGTCCTTTTCGCGTGACCGATGGGCGAACCGCACAACGGACGTCGCCGGTTCTACGATGACGCCTTCCCCCCCCACCCACCGTAGGGGCGGGCTTCCACGCCCGCCCGGCCTGGGTTGAAGGATAACCTCGGACGCCCGTATAAAATGGTGCGCGGGCTGTGCCCTTACGTTGTATGCAGCAGCGTGAAGTATACAAACCGCCCGTAAGGGGCGGCGTCCCCGACGCCCCGCCGTCGATTGAAGGACGAGCTTAACTCCGGGCGCCCGCCTCACAAAATGGTGCGCAGGCTGTGCCCGCGGGATATGATATGTGTGGCGGTGGACGAAAGCGAGCGCACCGTATCAACCGAGGGTGCAATTGGTCA
>DVJK01000124.1 GCA_018716795.1 Candidatus Scatomorpha merdipullorum
CCGTGCTGCCGATACCTTCGCCTCGCAGCCGCCCCCCGCACGTCGTAGGGGCTTATCTTCTACGCCCGCCCGGCGTGGGATAAAGGATAACGCCGGTGCGCCGCACCAATGGTGCGCGGGCGGTGCCCGCGGGATTGGATGCGTGGGGAGGCGGACATCACCGTGAGCACCATTGGAAACGCGGTTGCAGGCGGACACGCCGAACGTCCGCACCAACCCCACCCCGGCAATCACGCGACCGCGGGGCGTCGAGGACGCCGCCCCTTACGGGCGGCAGCGAAACGTAGGTATCAGCATCGTGGTAAGCAATTGCGTAAACGCCGCAAACCTTCTCCCACGCCCTCGGCTCCCCTGAAAGGGGAGCTGTCGCGGCGCTTTGCGCCGTGACTGAGGGGTTGGTGCAACGTTGGTGCGGCGTAATACCGTTGCAAGTCAACCCGCGCCGGGCGGGCGTGGAAGATAAGCCCCTACGTCGTGTGGGGAGGTGGGCGCGTGGGATACCACGTCGTCCGTCATCCGGCGGAAGGGGCGTCGAGGACGCCGCCCCCTACGGCGGTTGCTTGCGGGTACGTTTCAGCAGAGCCGTGAGGTGGGCGGGAGTTTATGGTTTGTGATTGCCGGCACCCGTTACGTTCCATGCTGCAACGTTCGTTTTGCTGACACCCGTAAGGGGCGGCGTCCTCGACGCCCCGCGGTCGCGGGATTGCCGGGCTTCGTTAGACGCAGCCGTCCGGCGCGGCCGATTCTGCCGGTGTCACCCTCGGTGTGGCAACCTCGCGTCCACAACCCAACGTATCCAATCCCGAGGGCGCAGCCCGCGCACCATTGGCGCGGCGCGGCGATGCGTCGAGCCGCCGTCACCCGTCCACCAACGCCCTATGGCGTCCTTGCGGCTTTATCCGCCGCGGGTGCGGTTTAGGAAGTGCTCGATCGCTTCGGCGTATTTTTCGCTGTCCTCCTGCCAGCAGAGGGCGTGGTGGGCGTGCGGGAAGGTCACCTGGGCGTCGCGGTTATTGCGCCCGGCGCGTATGGCCGCGGCGCTGCCGGGCGGGACGGTGCCGTCCTCGCCGGCCTCGAGGAGGAGCAGGGGCGTTTCGCTTTTCGCCGCGGCCTCATGGCAGGTATAGCCGGCGGGCATATCGTTCAAAAGCCGCCAGGCGGGCCCGGCGCAGGGCTTTATGAGCGGGAACGCGGGCAGGCCCGCGCGCTTTTTGAGGTGCATGGCAAGCAGGGTCACCGGCTCGTCGAAGGGGCAGTCGGCCACGACGCCGCGCACGCGCTCCGGAAGGCCCTCGCCCATGGCGTAGAGCAGCGTCGAGGCGCCCATGCTGACGCCGTGGAGCCATATCCGCTCCGCGCCGAGGCCGTGCTCGGCGTACTGCGCCCAGGCCAGGACGTCGCGCCGCTCCCTCCCGCCGAAGGTGAGCCGCCGCCCGCCGCTCAGGCCGTGCGCCCTCTGGTCGACGGCCAGGACCGTCATTCCGCGCGAGGCGTACCACTGCGCGATGCCCGCGAAGTCGTTCTCCGGGCTCGAGTGGTAGCCGTGAACGAGCACGACAGCCTCCGCCGAGCCGCGCAGGAGCCGCGCGTGCAGGCGCGTATTGTCAAAGCTCGCTATAAACACGTCCTCCCAGGGCAGGGCGCGCATGGCCTCGACGTCCGAGATTATGTTCGCCGCGTATTTTTCAAAGCGCGTGCCCTCGAGGCTCTCCGACGTGAGGTCGCGCGGCCTTTTCCTCCGCTCCGCCGCGAGGAGGAGCGCGAAGGACTCGAGGCAGCACAGCGCGGCGAGGGCTGCTAAAATACCGAGGGCAATGAGAATCCGGGTCATTTTCTCTCCTTAACAAGCTCCGCCGGGCCTGCGGCCCGGCGGCGGTATGGCTTATCAGTTCAGCTCGCTCATGGGGCTGTTGTATATGCCGTTGGAGATGGCGACCTTGCATATCTGCGAGGTGCCCTCGGCGACGGTCAGGAGCTGGGCATCGCGCAGCAGGCGCTCCGTGGCGCTGTGCGCGGTGTATCCCCGGCTGCCGTGGATAAGCGCGGCGTCGCGGCACGCCTTCTGGCACATCTCCGTGGCGAAGAGCTTGAGCGCCGCGGTCTCCATCGTGGCGCGCGCGCCGGCCTCGGTCAGGGCCGCGACGTGATAGAGCATGTTCCGCGCGACGCAGATGTTCGTGTACATCTCCGCGATAGGGAAGGACACGCCCTGGTAGGACGAGATGGTGCGGTCGAAGCTGCCGCGGCTGCGCGAATACTCCACCGCGTTCTCAAAGGCGGACTGCGCCGTGCCTATGGCGACGGCGGCGAGGGCCAGGCGGCCGCAGTTGAGCGTCTCCTTCATCGCCTTGTAGCCGCCGTTTTCCGTGCCAATCAGCGACTCGGGCGGGAGGCGGCAGTCCTTGAAGGTGACGGTGCCGGTCGGGGAGTTGTTGAGGCCTATCATGTCCTCCTGCCTCGTGACCGTGACGCCCTCCCAGCCGGCGTCGACGTAGAAGAGGCTGACGCTCCGGCTCCGGTTGCTGGTGCCCGTGCGCACCCCGGCGATATAGCCGTCGGCGATGCCGGCGTTGGTTATCCAGCACTTCTCGCCGTTGAGGACCCAGCCGTCCTCCGTGCGGACGGCCACGGCGTCTATGCCCAGGGCCTCGGAGCCGCCGCGCTCCTCGCTCAGGGCCAGCGTCAGGATTTTCTTCCCGGCGATGGCGGGCATGAGCCAGTCGCGCGCCTGCTGCGGGCTCACCGCGTTGCGCAGGGCGTAGCAGCACTGGAACATGTGCGCGCACATGACCAGGCCCAGCGAACACAGCCCGCGCGAGAGCTCCTCGAGGAAAATAAGGCCCTCGACGGCGCCCAGGCCCGCCCCGCCGAGCTCCGCCGGGAAGGGCAGCGCGCACCAGCCGCGCTCGCTTATCTTCCCCACAATCTCGCGGGGATACACGCCCGTGCGGTCCAGCTCCTCGGCGCGAGGGGCAATCTCGCTGTCGACAAAGGCGCGTATTTCCCTCCTGAGCTCCTGCTGAGCCCCTGTTAGCATGAACATTTCTCAAGCCTCCTTGGCCGAAAAAAGCGCGGTGAGCACGCTTCCGGCGTAACGCTCGGTTTCGCCGTAGATTTCAACATTGAGCACGAGCCCGCCCGGGATCTCCCGAAGCTGCTCGCAGGACACCATGAGCTCGCCGCTTATCGCCTTGCCGTCGGTGAGGTAGAAGCTGCCCGAGCCGAAGGAGGCCTCCGCGCCGAGCGCGAGGCAGTGCAGCCTCGCCGCCTCGAGCAGCATGGGCAGCACGGTGCTGCCCGAGCCCTCCGGGAGCCAGACGGAGTATACGCTCCGGCCCGAGGGCCCCGCGGCCTCCACCAGCTCGAGCTGGGGCGCGGCGGCGCACTGGGCCTGGCGGCGGCGGTAATAGCGCAGCAGGTCGTTGGAGGTTATGATGCCCCGCAGCATCCCCTCGCGCGTTATATAGGCCGTGGCGGAGTCGGCGGCAATCATGCGCTGGGCCAGCTCGTCCATGCCTGTGTCCTCGCTCGCGGTGAAGCAGGAGTGCTCGCGCGAATAGAGCCCGGATATCTTCATCGTCGGCGGCGAACTCAGCGCGGTTATGGCGTCGACCGTGCCGCAGATGGTGAGGTCGTCGTCCACGACGGCGCAGAGGGAGGTCATGGAGACGATGGGCCGGTATATGCTGTGCCAGTCGGCGACGATGTCGTTATAGTACAGGAAGGGCGGGGTGCGCATCCAGTCGCCGGCGAGGGACGAGCCCACGCCCAGCGCCGCGTCCGCGGAGAGGAGCTGCCCGAGCACGGAGACGCTGTCCTGCGCCGAGAAGAGCACGCAGCCGCCGGCCGCCTCCACCTCGCGCAGCACCGCCTCGCCCGGGTGGACGCCGCCGGTTATCAAAAGCGAGATGCCGTGCTGTGCGGCGAAGGCGAAGATATCCGGCCTGTCGCCCACGACGCAGAGGACTCCCCTCCCGCCGCCGCGCAGCTTGTCAGAGAGCTGCTGCACGCTTACGTCGCCGAGGACCAGCTTGGTCACGGGAAAGTCCATGTTCGCGGCGCCGGATAGGACCTCCAGGCCCAGCCTCGCCGCCTCGACGGAGAGGGAGCGGGGCAGCTTGATGTCCTGCTTGCGCACGGTGCCGGCGCGGGGCCGCGTCTCGACCAGCCCGCGCTCCTCCGCGAGCTTGAGCGCCTTGTACGCCGTGCCGTCGCTCACGCCGAGCTCCCTCGAGAGCCCGCGCACGGAGATGCGCGCGCCCACGGGCAGCCGCTCTATATATTCAATTATCATGTCGCTTTTGGAGCCCAAGTCAATACCTCCGGCCTTAGCCTGCGGCTGTGCTCAGAGTATAACGCAACTATAACAGTTGTTGCACAGCTTTGTCAACAAATGATACGAATTTGTCAAGTAATGCTCAAAAAGAGCAGGGCCGCCCGCAAACCGGGCCAAAAATCGGCGGCTCAGTTTTTGCGGGCGGCCCCTGGCCCTGCGCCCTCACGCGGCGCGCCTATCTGCTTTGCTCCGCCTCAAGCGCGGAGATTTTCTCTCTCACGGCCCTCTCGACCGGCGCGGGCACAAAATCCCTGAGCGAGCTTTTGAATCTCGCCAGCTCCCTGACGGCGCTGGAGCTCAGGAAGGCGAATTCCTCCCCGGCGAACATGAAGACGGTCTCCATCTCCGGGTTGAGCTTGCGGTTTACGGCGGCCATCTGGAATTCATACTCGAAATCCGTCACGGCGCGCAGGCCGCGTATGACCACGGGCGAGCCGGACTCCCTGACATAGTCGGTCAGCAGGCCGGTGTGCGTGTCCACGCGCACGTTGGAAAGACCGGCCGTCGACTCGCGGAGCAGCTCGGCGCGCTCCTCACAGGTGAAGAGGCAGCACTCCTTCGCGCCGTTGCGCATTACGCAGACCACAAGCTCGTCAAAGATTGCCGCCGCGCGCCGTATTATGTTCAGGTGGCCCAGCGTCGGCGGGTCGAAGCTGCCGGGATAGACAGCGGTGCGCACATGAACCCCTCCGTTCTCTCTCTCATTGCGCGGCCCATGCTCTGCGGGCCGCTTTCGGCGTTTGGCGCACGCATTGCCGTATTCTCAAAAGCAGGCCCGGTTAGGGGCCTGCTTTTGAATCAACAGAGTTTGCTTAGACCTGTGCTGAGATTACTCCATCACGCCGAGGTCCTCGGCGACGGTGAAGTCGGCGTCGGTGCAGGCGCGGATATCCTCAACGGTGTAGCCCGGGGCCAGCTCCTTGAGCACGAGCCCGTCCGGGGTGACCTGGAAGTAGCAGCGCTCGGTGACGATGTCGGTGACGCACTTGGCGCCGGTCAGAGGCAGGGTGCACTTCTTGAGAATCTTGGAGTGGCCGCTCTTCTCGCAGTGATCGGTAGCGACGACTATCTTCTTGACGCCCGCGCAGAGGTCCATGGCGCCGCCCATGCCGGGGACAACCTTGCCGGGGACGATCCAGTTGGCGATGTTGCCCTCCTGGTCGACCTGCAGGGTGCCGAGGACGGTGGCGTCGACGTGGCCGCCGCGGATGAGGCCGAAGGAGTCGGCCTGGTCAATGACGCAGCCGCCCTTGATGACGGAGGTGGGCTGGCCGCCGGCGTCTATCAGGTCGGGGTCGGCGTCCTCCCACTTGGGAGTGGGGCCGCAGCCGACGATGCCTATCTCGGCCTCAAGCCAGAGCTCGACGCCCTCAGGCAGATAGTTGGTGCACATCAGGGGAACGCCAATACCGAGGTTGACAAGATCCCCATCCTTGAAGAACTTAGCGCAGCGAGACGCTATAAGAGCACGACCGGTCAGTGCCATATTACTTACCTCCTTCGGCGGCTTTCGCCTGAGCCTTAGCTATTGCGCGCTTCCACATCGGGCAGAACGGCTTCTTCTCGCCCTTGCGGACATAGACCATGGAAACCAGCGGGGCCGGGATATCAATCTCGTCGGGGCCGAGCTCGCCGGGCTCGACAAGCTCCTCGACCTCAACGATGACGGTATCGGCGGCGTAAGCCATGTAGCTGTTAGTAGCACGGCCGGTCAGCCTGAACTTCACGTTGCCGTAGGTATCGGCCTTCTCAGCCTTGATGAGGGCCACATCGCCGTGGATGGGCAGCTCGACAAGATACTCCCTGCCGTTGATGGTGAGCTTCTGCTTGCCCTTCTCGACCTCGGTGCCGACGCCGGTCGGGGTGAGGCAGCCGCCCAGGCCCCAGCCGCCGCAGCGGATGCGCTCGGCAAAGGTGCCCTGCGGGATGAACTCGACGTCGAGCTCGCCGGCGAGCATCTGATCCCTGGC
>DVJK01000125.1 GCA_018716795.1 Candidatus Scatomorpha merdipullorum
CGGGACGTCAAGCCCGAGAACGTTGTCATGCGCGGCAGCGAGGCGGTGCTCATCGACTTCAACGCCTCGCGCATTTTCAAGCCGGACACGGAGGGCGACACGCAGGTCCTCGGCACGACGGGCTACGCCGCGCCGGAGCAGTACGGCATAAGCCAGTCGGACTTCCGCGCGGACATATATTCGCTCGGCGTTTTGCTCAACGTCATGCTCACGGGGAAGCATCCGTCAAAGTGCATGGCCCCGGGCCGCCTGGGCCGCGTCGTGCAGAAGTGCACCATGACCAGCCCGGAAAAAAGATATAAAAGCGCGCTTCAGCTTCTGGAGGCGCTGTGATGGGGGATAAAAACGGAATGAACAGATGCGTAAACTGCGGCCGGGAGCTGCCGGAGGGGGCGGCCTTCTGCCCGTATTGCGAGACGGTGCAGGCCCCGAAGCTGGAGGTTGAGGCCCCGAAGCCGAGGGGCAGGAGGGCCCGGGCCCTCGCCCTCGCCGCGGCAGCCGCCGCGATAATTGCAATAGCTGTACTGGTGCTTCCGACTACGGCGCCCGCTATTTCTGAAAGCGCCCCGCCCGCGGAGAGCGCGGGGCAGGGGAGCGCCGGGCAGGAGGGCCCGGCGGAGAGCCCCGCGCCGGAGAGCGCGCCGCCGGCCGGAAAAATCCCGGCCTCGCTCGAGTACAGCGCCGATGGGAGGGAGTACAGCCTCAGGCTCACCTTCGACGGCGGGAAGGGCGAGCGGCCCTCCATATCCTCGGTCGAGCACGCAGTCCCGGAGGGGTACAGGTACGCGAACCCCTCGCAGCTCTACGTATACGACGCCGAGGGCAACAACGCCCTCGAGGAGTTCTCGGCGCTGCTGGAGTCCTGCTCCGTCCGCACGGTGCCGCGCGACGGCGGCTACGCCATGGACTGCACCGCGCCAAAGTACGATCCCAGCTTCCCCTACGCCGCGCTGACCTCGCACATAGATTACTGGGCCGGCTGCGGCACGAACGACATACTCTGGACGCTGAACCTGAAGTCCGGCGAGACGCTTCAGCTCAGCCAGAGCATCACGGTGAGGGAGCAGAAGCTCGTCGCCTTCCGGCCGGAGGACACGCCCATGGACACGCTGGAGGACCTTCAGGCGCTCATGACCTACATAGACACCGAGGTAGATGTCGACACCGCCGTGCAGGTCTATCTCCCGGCGCGGGTGTACGAGGGCGGGCTGAACCTGCCCGCCATGCGCGGCCTGAGCCTATACGGCTCCGACGACGGCGAGACGCGCACGACCTTCACCGGGCCCTTCACCGTCCGCAGCGCCAATAAGCAGCTCACAGAGATAGTGGGGGTGGACTTCATCGGCTTCGGCGGCACGGGCATAACCGCGAAGGACGGGCTGCATCTCACGGGCTGCACCCTGCGCGGCTGGGATGTCGCCGTCCTCGCCCTCGACGGCGCCTGGGTGGGCGCGAACGGCAGCACCTTTGAGGACAACGGCGTCGCCCTCAGCTTCAACTCGAACCTGAGCGATCACTACTCCAACCCGAGCTATAACAGCAACCGCTTCCTGGATAACGGCAAGGCCATAGTGATAGACAACCTGCCGGGAGACGAGGTGCTCCGGTTCCCGGACAGCCTCTTCCACGGCAACGGCGTCGACATTGAAAATAACGCCGGGCACTCCGTGGATTTGAGCGGCGCGATATTTGAGTGAGCCCGCGGGGCGGGAGGGGGCAAAATTTTTTCGGATACTATGCAGCCAGTTAATTGTTTTTTGCGGAAGGCTGCGATATACTGAAAAATAACGTCATGACGCGCGGAAGTCCCGTGTCAAATAATAAAGAGAGAGGGATTTATATGAAGTATTGTTCCAACTGCGGCGCGCAGCTGCGCGACGACGCGGCCTCCTGCCCGTATTGCGGCTGCCCCTCCGGGCCGCAGCCCGGCGGACAGTACGGTCAGTACCGGGGCGGCCAGTATCAGCAGTACCAGCCCTATCCCGGCCAGAACCCGTACTATCAGAACCCCTACGGCGGCCAGAGGAACCCCGCCGACGTCAACAGCACGGGCCTGAATATCCTGAGCTTCTTCTTCCCGATTGTCGGCCTTATCCTCTACCTGGTCTGGAACAGCAGTATGCCAATCAAGGCCAAGGGCGTGGGCAAGTGGGCGCTTATCGGCTTCTGCGTCGGGGTCGGGGTGGTACTGCTTTGGTACATTCTCATATTTGCGATGCTGTAACCTGTCTGTGAGAAGGGGGATGAACGAATGGACGGGTACAGCGGAAAGATATGCCCTTTTTGCGGCACGGAGATACTTGAGGGCGACGCGGTAAAGGTCTGCCCCTACTGCGGCGCGGAGCACCACGCCGAGTGCTGGGAGCTCAACGGCGGCTGCGCCACCCGCGGCTGCTACGGGCAGCCCTCGAACGCGGCCGCCGCGCGGAGCGGGCGGAGCGGCGCGGGAGCGGCCGGGCAGTGCGCCAACTGCGGCGCGCCGCTGAGCGAGGGTCAGGACTTCTGCCCCTACTGCGGCGCCCCGGCCTCGCCGGCACAAGCCTGCCCCTACTGCGGCGCGCCCCTCGCCGCCGGCCAGGACTTCTGCCCGCACTGCGGCGCGTCCGCCGGGAACAGGCAGCGGTACGGCGCGTCCGCCGGATACCGGCAGCAGCCCGGCGCGCCCCGCCGCAAGGGCAGGAAGGGGCTTATAATCGGCGTCTCCGCCGGGGCCGTCGCGG
>DVJK01000126.1 GCA_018716795.1 Candidatus Scatomorpha merdipullorum
TAGTTGGCGGGCTCGGTCGAATCCACGGCGTGCGGCTCAAAGGGCTCGGGCGTGGGCTCGGGCGTCGGCTCCGGCGTGGGCTCCGGCGTTCCGGCGGGCGCGCTCTCCTCCGGCGAGTCCGGGCCGACGAGGCCGGGCGTGTTCTCCGGCTGGGCCGCGGGCTCGTAGGTCGCGTGCTTGAACACGATAAAGACCAGCACCAGCACGAGCAGCGCCAGCACGACGCCGAGCGCTATCGCCGCGCCGAGCGACGGGGCCTTGCTCTGATAATTTCTCTTTTTCCCTTTCGGCATGTCAAATCACCGGTTTCGTAAAACAGTTTTTGGCCTTTTCGCAGCCGGAAGCGGCTACTCGCTAAAGTGTACGTGGTTGTTTATATGGTCCTGGCAGAAGCAGTGGACGCCCTTGCAGCGCGAGCAGTAGCGGAACTCGAGCTCGGGATAGTCCGTATCCGTGCGGCCGCAGACGGCGCACTTGCGCGTGTAGCCCCGGGTCTTCTGCTCGTAGTTTATCTTGCGCGCGGCGCGCTTGAAGTTTATCGTGCTCTGCCGCTGCTCCCTTGAGCGCGGCGCGACGGAGCGGAAGAGCGTGTCGCCGCAGAAGAGGAAGTAGTTGAGTATCGCGACGAGGGGCAAAAAGCTCATCATGCCCTGCCCGCGGCCCAGGCCCTCGAAGATGGCGTAGACAAAGTAGAGCGCGTCCACAATGGCCAGCCACTTTATCTTTATCGGGATGAAGTAAAAGAGGAGCACCCGGTTGTCCGGGAAGAGCGTCGCGAAGGCGAAGAACATCGAGAGGTTGATGTAGTTCGCGGTCATGAGGTAGGAGCGGCCCGTCACGAAATAGGTCACGAAGCCGTACACGACCGTCAGGAGCATGCCCATGAGGTAGTATATCGTGAAGCGGCCGCTGCCCCATTCGCGCTCGAGCGTGGAGCCGATGAAATAGTAGAAGTACAAAAACAGCAGAAGCCAGATCCCGCCGCTCTCCGGTATCAGGACGAAGGTGACTATCCGCCACACCTGCCCGTGCAGGACGGCGGCCGCGTCGAAGGCGAGGTAGCTCTCGAGCAGGTTCGTCCTGTCCATCGCGCCGAGCAGCCAGACCGCCAGCGTGCCGAAGACGATATACAGCATCAGGTTATTTATGCCGAAGCGCGGGTGCTTGTAGCAGAACAGGTCCACCCGCTTCATAAAGCCGCGCATTTGCAGCCCTCCCATAGCGTTATTGAGACGCATACCATCATACCACAACGCCGCGGCGAATTCCAGAAGTATTTGTGAACGCTTGCGCGCCGGAGGCGGGCGTGCTATAATTTCCGGGCAAAGGAGAGATAATATGCCCTTCACCGAAGAGACGCTGGATTTCATGGCCCTCAACCGCGTTATGAACTCGCGCGAGTGGTTCCATCAACATAAAGACGAATATAAGCGCCTTATCGTTTCACCCATGGCCGAGCTGCTGGACGCCATCGCGCCGGGCATGCTGGAGATAGACCCCTCGCTCATAATCGTGCCCAGGCCGGGCAAAAGCGTCTCGCGCCTCTGGCGCGACACGCGCCGCGGCCCGGAGCTGCCGCTCTACCGCGACGTGCTCTGGTTCGACTTGAAGCGCGGGAAATACCTCGACTATCCCGGCTTCTGGTTCGAGCTTTCGCCCAGGGCCCTGCGCTGGGGCTGCGGCTGGTATCAGACGGAGCCCGCCACCGTCGCGGCGGCGCGCGAGCTGATACTCGCGGGGGATCCCGACTGGAGGCGCGCCCTCGAGACCTTCGGGGCGCAGGATGTCTTCGCGCTCGAGGACACGCGCTATAAGCGCAGCCGGTATCCCGACGCGCCGGAGGACGTCCGCCCCTGGCTCGACTCGCGCAGCTTCTGCCTCGTCCACGAGGAGGGCGACGTCTCGCCGCTCTATTCCCCGGAGCTCGGCGAGAGGCTGCTCGGCGATTTCCGCCTCGCCGCGCCGGTCTACCGCTTCTTCCTCAAGGCGAGGGACCGCGGCCGCGCGGGCGGCTGAGGCGCGGGAAAAGGCCCCAAAAAAACGAAAAGCCCGGAGGCGCGCGCCTCCGGGCTTTGGCTTATTCCTCCGTCTCCTCCGGCGCCTCGGCCATTTCAAGGAGCTCGGCAGGCGTGAATTCATAGAGCCTGTCGCAGAACTGGCAGCTCACCTCGGTGTTCTTCCCCTCGGCGGCCATGCTGCGCAGCTCCTTCGCCCCGACGCTTCTGAGCGCGGCGGCGACGCGCTCGCGCGTGCAGGAGCAGCGGTATTCTATCGGGTGCCGCTCGGCCTCCCTCGGGTCGAGGGAGAAGAGCACCTGGCTCACGACCGCGTCTATGCCGTCCTCGTCGAGGACGGTGGTGAGCTGGTCCATGAAGAGGATGTTCGTCTCCAGCTTCTCAATAAGGCTCTCGGGCGCGCCGGGCATGAGCTGCACGATGAAGCCGCCGGCGGCCCTGACCGTCCTGTCCGTGTCTATGAGGACGCCGACGCCCACGGCGGAGGGAATCTGCTCGCTCTCGACCATATACTGCGCCAGGTCCTCGCCTATCTCGCCGGTCACGAGCTCGACGGAGCCGACGTAGGGCTCCTTGAGGCCGATGTCGCGGCTGACGGTCAGCATGCCGTTCCTGCCCACGAGGCCGCCGACGTCGAGCTTGCCGTCGGGCCGCGTGGGCAAGTCGGCCTTGGGGTTCGTCACATAGCCGCGGACGTTGCCGTTCGAATCGCTGACGGCTATGACGCTGCCGGCCGGCCCGCCGCCGTTGACGCGGATGGTCAGGGATGCGTCGTCCTCCTTCATGAGCTCGCCGAGCATGCTCGCGCCGCAGAGCGTGCGGCCCAGCGCGGCGCAGGCCGTGGGGCTCAAGTCATGTATCTGCCTCGCGCGCTCGACCGTATCGCGCGCGGTGACGGCGGAGATTTTCACAAAGCCGTCCGCCGTGACGGCCCTCACTATCTGGTCCATTTCAAGCACCTCTCCTGCAAACGATAAAGACCCGGCCGGGCCCCGACATCGGGCCCTCCGGGCAGACGCGGACGTCCTCAAAGCCCTGCCGCCCCAGCTCGGCCATGACCAGCTCCGGCTCGTGCGCATACTCGGTGTGCTCCTCGTTCGAGCGGAGGTACAGGTCGCCCTCCTCCCTCTCGAAGATGTCCATGCCGTAGCGCAGCGCCCCGGCGGCGGCGTCGAAGCGGCCGCGCCAGAGGCAGAAAACATCGTCCGTCTCGTCGACGGAGACGCTTCCGTCCATGGAGCGCAAAAATTCCGGCGTGCGCAAATCGAAGACGAAGAGCCCGCCGGGCCGGATGAAAAGCCTCAGCCGCCGGAAGCACTCGCGAAGCTCCTCAAAGGGCACATAGCTGAGGGAGTCGAGCGAGGAGTACGCCGCGTCCACCGTGCCGTAGAGGTCGAGCTCTCCCGCCCGCTGGCAGATGAAGAGCGGCGCCGGCCCGCCGGAGGCGTAGGCCTTCTCCCGCGCGGACATGAGCATCTCCTCGCTGGCGTCGGCGGCAATCATGTCGTAGCCCCTGGAGGCCATGAGGAGCGCGAGCGTGCCCGTGCCGCAGCAGAGGTCAAGCAGCAGCCTGAATTCCCCGCCGTCCGCGCGAAAGAGCGCCTCGTAGAAATCCGCGAAGCGCCCGTAATCCACGTCGCGCGTGAGCTCGTCATACCATGGGGCCAGGGCGTCGTAAGCGCTCACTCTTCCTCTTTTTCCGCGCCGCCGAACTTCCCGGCGGCCTTCAGCCGCTCAAAGGCCACGGCGTAGCCGTCCGCGCCGTACTGAAGGCTGCGGTTGACGCGGGAGATGGTCGCGCTCGAGGCGCCGGTGCGCTCGAGTATGTCGTTGTAAATCATCCCCTGGCTCAGGTAGACCGCGACCTGGTAGCGCTGCTCCATGGCCTGCAGCTCCGTCACCGTGCACAAATCGTCAAAAAAGCGCTTGCATTCCTCTATGGTCTCCAGCGTCAGGATGGCCTCGTACATATCGTCGCGCCTGGGCTTTTTGTTCTGTTTATTCATTATACACCTCGTAATTTAAAGTATGACAGGGTACTTTCATATTTTATATGTTTAGTTCACAAAAGTAAAGGCCTTTCTCAAAGATTTCTCACAAAGTTCATAATTGCGCCGCGGGAGAGATTTCTATTGCCATGCGCGGCATTTTAAGGTAGAATGAACCCGGGGAGGCCTCTCCCTGAAAGGAGTACGCTATGCTCGAATTTCTGGCCGCGAATATGTCGATAGTCTGGCTCGCGCTCATGGTGCTGCTGCTTATCCTCGAGGCGGCGACGGCGGGGCTTACGAGCATCTGGTTCGCCCTGGGCGCCCTGGCCGCGCTTATCGCCTCGCTCTTCGGCGGCGCGCTCTGGCTCCAGCTGGTCTGGTTCTTCGCCGTGAGCCTGCTGACGCTCTGGCTGACGAGGCCGCTGGCCCTGAAGTATCTCAACAGCCGCCGCGTCGCCACGAACGCCGACCGCGTCATAGGCGCCGAGGCCGTGGTCACCGAGGACATAGACAACATCGCCGGCTCCGGCGCCGTCCATGTCGATGGGCACGAGTGGACCGCCCGCAGCGGCAGCGGCGCGAATATCGCGAAGGGCGCCGTCGTCAGGGTTGAACGCATCGAGGGCGTCAAGCTCATAGTGGATTGAAATAACCTGCGTATTTTATTATAAGGAGGAACTGAAAATGCCGCCAATCGTCACCCCGATAATCCTGGGCCTGCTGGTGCTTGTCATCATCTTCATCCTGGTCCGCTGCATCCGCATCGTGCAGCAGTCGCGGGCCTATATCATCGAGCGCCTGGGCGCGTACCACGCGACCTGGAACGTGGGCCTGCACTTCAAGATACCCTTCATCGAGCGCGTGGCGAAGGTCGTCTCGCTCAAGGAGCAGGTCGCGGACTTCCAGCCGCAGCCCGTCATCACCAAGGACAACGTCACCATGCAGATAGACACGGTCATCTACTTCCAGATAACCGACCCGATGCTGTACACCTACGGCATAGAGCGGCCCATCGTCGCGATTGAGAACCTCTCCGCCACCACCTTGCGCAACATCATCGGCGACCTCGACCTCGACCAGTGCCTCACGAGCCGCGACGTCATAAACACCAAGATGCGCTCCATCCTCGACGAGGCCACCGACCCCTGGGGCATCAAGGTCCACCGCGTGGAGCTCAAGAACATCCTTCCGCCCAAGGACATCCAGAACGCCATGGAGAAGCAGATGAAGGCCGAGCGTGAACGCCGTGAGGCCATACTCCGGGCCGAAGGCGAAAAGCGGGCCGCCATCCTGGAGGCCGAAGGCGAGAAGGAATCCGCCATACTCAGAGCCGACGCCATGAAGCAGCAGCAGATACTGGAGGCCGAAGGCCAGGCCGAGGCCATACTGAAGGTCCAGACCGCCACTGCCGAAGGCATCCGACTGATAAACGAGGCGGCGCCCTCCGAGGCCGTGGTGAAGCTGAAGGCCCTGGAGGCTTTCTCTGCCGCCGCCAACGGCAAGGCCACCAAGATAATCATCCCCAGCGAGATCCAGGGTCTGGCCGGCCTGGCCAGCGGAGTGCTGGAGAGCGTCAAGTCCGACGAGCCCGCCAAATAAGCGGAGCTGCGGCAACAGCGGTTCAAGACCGGCGGCAATATCCCGCCGGTCTTTTGACGAAATGAAGAGAGGGGATTTGATATGAGCCTTGCCCAAGATTTTCTGGT
>DVJK01000009.1 GCA_018716795.1 Candidatus Scatomorpha merdipullorum
CCTCGACGACGCCGACCAGCTCGTGCCCTATCGTGACGCCGGGCACGGCGCGCGGGACGCTTCCGTGCTTTATGTGCAGGTCGCTTGTGCAGATGCTCGCGAGCGTGACGCGCACGATGGCGTCGCCGGGCTCTTTTATCTGCGGCATGGGCTTGTCCGCAAGCCGAAGCTCGCCGCCTCCGTAGTAGGTGTATGCTCTCATACGCTCCCCCCTCACTTTATGAGCTCGTTGAACTCGGCCTCGTCGATTATTTTGACGCCGAGGCTTTCGGCCTTCGCGAGCTTGCTTCCCGCCGCCTCGCCGGCGAGGACGCAGGAGGTCTTTTTGCTGACGGAGCCGGAGACCTTGCCGCCGAAGGACTCGATTATCCGCGCGGCCTCGTCGCGGGTATAGGTCGGAAGCGTGCCGGTGAGGACGAAGGTCATCCCGGCGAAGCGCGTGTCCTTCACGGTCTCGGCGCTCTTGAAGCTGACGCCGGCCTCGCGCAGGAGGCGGATCTGGTGCTGCGACTGCTCGCTTTCGAACCACTCGCGGATGCTCTTCGCCGTTATCTCGCCTATATCGGGGATATTCCGCAGCTCCTCCTCGCCGGCGGCCATGAGCTTGTCGAGCGTGCCGAAATGCGCGGCGAGGATCTTGCCGGCCTTGGAGCCGACCTGGCGTATGCCGAAGGCGCAGAGCAGGCGGGCAAGTCCGGCGGATTTGCTCTTTTCTATGGCGTTTATGAGGTTTTCGGCGGATTTTTTGCCCATGCGGTCGAGCTTTGCGATATCCTCGGCCCTGAGGTAATATATGCCCGCCGGCGTGGTCAGGAGCCCGGCGGAGATGAGGTTTTCCGCCACGCTCTCGCCCAGGCCCTCGATGTCCATCGCCTCGCGCGAGGCAAAGTGGACGATGTTGCGAAGCCGCTGGGCCGGGCACTCCGCGCCCGTGCAGCGAAGGGCCGCGCCGTCCTCGTCGCGCACGATAGGCGCGCCGCACTCGGGGCAGCGCTCGGGCAGATGATAGGGCGCGGCCCAGTCGGGGCGCTTCTCCTTCACGACCTCAAGCACCTCTGGGATGATTTCACCGGCCTTGCGCACGCGCACGGTGTCGCCTATGCGCACGTCCAGCTTCGTGATGAAGTCCTGGTTGTGCAGCGTGGCGTTCGTCACCGTCGTGCCCGCGAGGCGCACGGGCTCTATCACCGCCTTGGGAGTGAGCACGCCGGTGCGGCCCACCTGGACGGCAATGTCCTTTACGACGCTCTCCTTGACCTCGGGCGGGTATTTGTACGCGGCGGCCCAGCGCGGGGCCTTGGCGGTGGAGCCGAGCGCTTCCCGCTCGGCGAGGGAGTTTATCTTCACGACCGCGCCGTCTATGTCGTAGGGGAAGCGGTCGCGGGTATCGCCTATCTCCTCTATGCGCGCGCAGACCTCGTCCATGCTCTTAAGCAGCGTGTGCGGCACGACGTAGAAGCCGTAGCTCTCGAGCGCGTCGAGGCTTTCGCCGTGGGTGGCGAAGCTCACGCCCTCGGCCTTCTGCACATTGAAGACGCAGATATCCAGCTTGCGCGCCGCGGCCACCTTGGGGTCCTGCTGGCGCATGCTGCCCGCGGCGGCGTTGCGCGGGTTTGCGAGCAGGGCCTCTCCCCTCTCGGCGCGCTTTTCGTTCAGCTCCTCGAAAACGGCGCGGGACATATAGACCTCGCCGCGCACGATGAGCCGCGGCGGCGCGTTTTTAAGCCGCTTGGGCAGGTTGCGGACGGTTTTCAAATTCTCCGTCACGTCCTCGCCGGTGACGCCGTCGCCGCGCGTCGCGCCGCGGACGAAGACGCCGTTTTCATACTCCAGCGACATGGAGAGGCCGTCTATCTTCGGCTCGACGCTGTACTCCCGCCCGCCGACGGCGGCGGTGACGCGCTCGTCGAAGGCGCGCAGCTCCTCAAAGGAGAAGACGTCGTTGAGGCTTTCAAGCGGCACCTCGTGCGTCACGGGCGCGAAGGTGCTCTTGGCCGTGCCGCCGACGTGCTGCGTGGGAGAATTGGGGTCAAAAAACTCAGGGTGCGCGGCCTCCAGCTCCTCGAGGCGGCGCAGCAGGGCGTCGTACTCGAAGTCGGAGATTATCGGCGCGTCCTCGTCGTAGTAGTGCCGGTTGTGCTCCTCTATCTCGGCTCGCAGGGCCTCTATCTCGCGTTTTATCTCGTCCATAGCGTTACTCCTGATTCCAGTTCAAGTATGTCTCGGGCACCTCGCCGAGAATGACGGTTTCGGCTATAAGTATCTCGCTCACCACCTGCGTGGAGACGGTGCGCCAGGGCATTATCACGTCGATGTCTATGACGACGTCCAGCTTTATCTGGTGCTTCGTCTGGTTGATTCCCGCGGCGGTGAGCTCGTTTTTGAAGTCCACGTGCGAGCTCGAGAGCATGGTGATGTCCACGGGTATCTCCGGGCCCTTGCCCAAGAGCAGGCTGGAGCCGAGGATGTTGCCTATCGGTATGGCCAGCGAGAGCTCCCCGCCGTCGGCGGCGTGGACGATGTCGCTCAAAAGCTCGCTGCTCATGGCGTTTATCCGCGCCATATTGGCCCTCACGGCGGCGACGCGGCCGTCCGGCGCGTAGTCGAGGTCGACGAAGTAGTCATAGCCGTAGTCCTCGTCGCCCAGCTTGCGCGCTATCGTGTCGTTGATGCAGAGCGTCATCAAATCCGTGGCGTCGGAGAGCACCATCTGGCAGCTCAGCTCGCGCAGGTACATGACGCTCCGCACGGCGACGAAGCCGGCGAGGGCGAGAATCGCGGTCAGCAGCAGGCAGAGCTTCTTTTTCCGGCTCATATGCGGCAGATGCACATCCAAATAAACAGGCTTCCGGCGCAGTCCGGGCATGGTATCACCCCAAGGCAGGATATGCTTTGAGGGAATTGTCCTATTAGGGGTTATTGATTTTTTTAAACTTTTCCCGGGGCGCTTTGACTACGAACCTGCTGGCTTAGGCCATAACCTCCCTCTTGGAGGGAGGTGGCCGGCGCGAAGCGCCGGTCGGAGGGAGTTCTGCCTGAGCTTCGCTCAGGCAGAACTCCCCCAGTCAGCTTCGCTGACAGCCCCCTCCAAGAGGGGGCTAAACGCCTAATCTACAACCCGGCAGCGGCCAATCGCGGTCGGCGATGCAGTAAACGTTTACAACTTAGGGATGAAAACCTCGGTGTAGCACCCGCTCAGTTACAAAGCAAGCGCTGCGCGCCGCCGGACAAGCAGCAAAGCGCTTTTCCTTTCGGGGTCCGGGGCGCTTTCTTTTGGCGCTCCAAAAGAAAGCGCCACCGGAAAAAGTTTAAATAAATAAATAACCCCTAATAGGACAATTCCCTCGAAGCATA
>DVJK01000010.1 GCA_018716795.1 Candidatus Scatomorpha merdipullorum
AAATTCTGCGGCCGTCAGCTGGGCGACGGCGAGCTCTGCTCCTGCCCCGAGGCCATGGACGAGTATAAGCGGCTGCACCCCGCCGCCCCGGCGCAGCCCGCGCCGCCTCCCGCGGCGGAAAAGGGCGCGGCGCCGGCTCCGCCGCGCGCGGCGGTCTCGCCCGACGCGCCGCCCAAGCCGCCCATAAGCCAGCCGAGGCCGCCCGCGCAGGTCGGGGCGCAGGGCGATTTCCCGAAGACCACCGCGCCCGGCTGGCAGGCCGGCGCGGGCTTCACGCCTCCCCCACCGCAGGCTCCGAAGCCCGGCATGGGCTTCACGTCTCCCCCACCGCAGGCTCCGAAGCCCGGCGTGGGCTTCACGCCTCCCCCACCGCAGGCTCCGAAGGCCGCCGCAGGCTTCACGCCTCCCGGCCCGGGAGGGAATTACGCCCCTCCCCCACCCCAGCCCGGAAACGGCGGCGGAGGATACAATCCTCCTCCACCGCCTCCCTATGACGGCGGCGGAGACTGCTACCCTCCCCCACGCGGCGGCTTTGACCCTCAGCCCGGCGGCCCCGGCCCGCAGGGCGGGCCCTACGCCCCGCCGCAATGGCCGGGAAATCCGCCCGACGTCCATCCGCCCTACGGCTATCCGCCGAAGCCGAACTTCTTCAACACGCTGCTGCGGCACCTCGCCGAGCTCTTCAAGCGCCCCTCGGACGCCATGCCCACCCTCGCGCAGGAGGCGCACTTCGGCGAGGCGGCAATCTTCATGGGCCTCCAGGCCCTGTTTGCCGGCCTGCTCGCGGCGGCGCTGACGGGGCAGCTGAACAGGTTCTTCCGCTTCCTCGGCGCGCCGGACGAGGCGCTGTTCTCCGGCTTCCAGTCGCTGCTGGTGGCGCTGCTGCTCTCCTTCGCGCTCTCGGCGCTGACCGCGCTCATATGGCACGGCCTGGCGCGGGCCTTCGGCGCGAAGCTCGGCCTCGTCCAGTCCTTTGAGCTGGTCGGCGCGCGCTCGGTCTTTGTCGCGGCGCTCGACCTCGTCTGCTGCCTGCTGGCGTTCATCAACGCCGGCGCGGGCCTCTTTGCCTTCTTCGTGCTCGGCGCGCTTTTGACGGCCGTCTGCCTCGGCGCGGCGAGCTACCGCGCCCCGGGCCTGAACCCGAACCGCGCCGTCTATCTCGGCATGATAATGGCGCTCGTGCGCATGCTGCTCATGCTGCTGTTCATCCTCCTCTTCTCGCAGTTCTTCCTGCCCGGCTATATGCGCGAGGCGCTGCACGAATTCGACCTTGAGGATTTCCTGGGCAGCCTGCTCTATATGTTCTGAGCCCTGTCCTCCGCCGCAAATAAACGCAAAGCCGCCCGGGAGCCGTAAACGCTCCCGGGCGGCCCTGCTTTGCGCGCTCACTCGCGCTCTATGCGCTTGACGTTGCGCTCGAACTTGCTTCGCGGGCCCATGACCTCGCGGCCGCAGCCGAGGCATTTGAGGCGGAAGTCCGCTCCCGTGCGCTCGACCAGCCAGCGGTCGGAGCCGCAGGGGTGGGCCTTTTTCATGACCAGGGTATCGCCGACGCGGATGTCCATCACTTGCCTCCCTTTATGCGCTCCCAGTAGGCCTTCGCGGCCTGCTCGTTCTTGTTCTCGCCGGGCTTATAGTAGCGCGTGCCGGCGAGGGCGTCGGGCAGGTACTGCTGCTCCACCCAGTGGTTCGGGAAATCGTGCGGATACTTGTAGCCCTGCTCGCGCTCAAAGCCCGCGCCGTCGGCGTGGACGTTCTGCAGCTCGCGCGGCGGCGGGCCGTATTTGCCGCGGCGGACGTCGGCCATCGCGGCGTCGATGCTCATGACGACGCTGTTGGACTTCGGCGCGGTGGCGAGCAGTATCGCCGCCTGGGCCAGGGGCAGCCGCGCCTCGGGCAGGCCCAGCTGCAGCGCGCTGTCGCAGCAGGCCTTGACTATGCTCGCGGCCTGGGGATAGGCCATGCCTATGTCCTCGCTCGCCGAGCAGAGCAGGCGGCGTATCGCGCCGATAAGGTCGCCGGCCTCGAGCAGCCGCGCGAGGTAGTGGAGCGCCGCGTCCGGGTCGGAGCCGCGCAGGGATTTCATGAGCGCGCTCACCGCGTCGAAGTGCTCGTCGCCCTCGCGGTCGTAGCGCATGGCGCTGCCGGCCGAGGCGGCCTCGGCGTCCGCGAGGCGGAGCCTGACCTTCCCGTTTTCGCGCGGGGCGGCGGCGAAGAGGAGCTCCACGCCGTTTATCGCCTTGCGCACGTCGCCTCCGCAGCCGCTCGCGAGCTTTTCCGCCGTGCCGGGCTCGAGCTCGGCCTCGACGCCCTCGCGCTCGCACACGCGCCTCACCGCGCGCTCCACGGCCGGCAGGACCTCCGCGGGCGTCACGGGCTTGAACTCGAAGACGCTGCTCCGGCTCAAAAGCGCGTTGTAGACGTAAAAATACGGGTTCTCCGTCGTCGAGGCTATGAGCGTTATGCGCCCGTCCTCTATGAACTCAAGCAGGCTCTGCTGCTGCTTTTTGTTGAAGTACTGTATCTCGTCGAGGTAGAGCAGCACGCCGCCGGGCGTAAGCAGGGTGTCCAGCTCGCCGATGATGCCCTTGACGTCGGAGAGGGAGGCGTTCGTCGCGTTCAGGCGGCGCAGCGTCCTGTCCGTGCGCCGGGCGATGATGTTCGCGACCGTGGTCTTGCCCGTGCCGGAGGGGCCGTAGAAAACCATGTTGGGTATGTTCCCGCTCTCGATAACGCGGCGGAGGAGCCCGCCGGGGCCCAGTATGTGCTTCTGGCCCACTACCTCGTCCAGGTCCAGCGGGCGTATCTCGTCGGCCAGCGGCCTCATGTAATCGCCTCCAAGCGTTGAAATTGGTCGGAAATGATGGTAGAATACAAAAAAATGCGAGGTGAGAGCTTTGCGCACAGCCGAACAGGTCGCGGAGATTGTCCGCTGCCTTGAAAACGAATACCCCGACTCCCTCTGCTCGCTCGAGTACGGCAAGGACTATGAGCTGCTCTTCTCCGTGCGGCTCGCCGCCCAGTGTACGGACGAGCGCGTCAACATGATAACCCCCGCCCTCTTTGAGCGCTTCCCGACGCTGGAGAGCTTCGCCGGGGCCGACGTGGAGGAGGTTGAGAGGTACGTCAAATCCTGCGGCTTCTACCACACGAAGGCGCGCGACATCGTAAACTGCGCCAAAATACTCCTCACGCAGTACGGCGGCAAGGTGCCCGGCACGATGGAGGAGCTTTTGAAGCTGCCCGGCGTGGGGCGCAAGACCGCGAACCTCATCCTCGGCGACGTGTACAACGCGCCCGGCGCGGTGGTCGTGGACACGCACTGCATCCGGCTTTCAAACCGCATGGGCCTTGTGGACAACGAGAAGGACCCCGTGAAGATAGAGTCCGCCCTTCGCGCCCAGCTCCCGCCGGAGAAGAGCAACGACTTCACGCACCGCCTCGTGCTCCACGGCCGGGCCGTGTGCACGGCGAGGAAGCCGTACTGCGAGCGCTGCTGCGTCCGGCACGTCTGCAAATTCGCGGCGGGATAAATAGATTATACGCCCGGCGAGGGCAAATTGCAATTATAAGGAGGCCGGATATGATACGCGAAATTCTCCTGCTCGGAAACGAGGAGCTTTATAAGCCCAGCGAGCCCGTGACGGCGGAGGACCTTTCAAGCCTCGCGGAGTGGACGCGGGATTTGCACGACACCCTGCTCGACTACCGCGCGAAATACGGCGCGGGCCGCGCCGTCGCCGCGCCGCAGATAGGGCTCAGGAAGCGGCTCATATACATGCTGCTCGACCGGCCCTACGTCCTCGTAAACCCGCGGCTGAGCTTCCCGGACGGCGAGACCGTTGAGCTTCTGGACGACTGCATGTCCTTCCCGGGCCTCGCCGTGCGGGTGCGGCGGTATAAGCGCTGCCTGCTCGAGTATACGGACGAGCTGGGCGCGGAGCGGCGCATAGAGCTCTCCGGCGACCTCGCCGAGCTCGTGCAGCACGAGTACGACCACCTCGACGGCATCCTCGCCACCATGCGGGCGGTGGACGAAAAGAGCTTCTATATGCTGCAGCTCAAGCGCGATTTCGACTGAAACTGCGCAATATAATATCAAAGCGAAAACAAAAAAGGAGGACTGCAAATGCGTTACGAAATACGCGGCGGGGAGTTCCCCGTGGTGATTTGCGAGCTGAACGACGGGGAGGCCATGATAACCGAGCGCGGCTCCATGGTCTGGCAGACGCCGAACATGGAGATGGAGACGCGCGGCGGCGGGCTGGGCAAGATGTTCTCGCGCGCCTTCTCGGGCGAGAGCCTGTTCCAGAACATATACACCGCGCATGGTGCGGGCACGATTGCCTTCGGCACCAGCTTCCCCGGCCGGATACTGCCCATGGAGATTGGCCCGGGGCGGGAGATAATCGTGCAGAAGCGCAGCTTCCTCGCCTCCACGCCCGGCGTGACGATGGAGATTTTCTTCAACAAGAAGCTCGGCGCGGGCCTCTTCGGCGGCGAGGGCTTCATCATGCAGCGCCTTTCGGGCGAGGGCCTCGTCTTCGTCGAGATTGACGGCGACGTCTTCGAGACCACGCTCGCGCCCGGCGAGCAGCTTATAGCCGACACCGGCAACGTCGCGGGCTTTGAGGCCGGCGTGCAGATGGACATCCGGCAGGTGCCGGGCCTCAAGAACAAGTTCCTCGGCGGCGAGGGCCTTTTCAACACGCTGCTGACCGGCCCCGGCAAGGT
>DVJK01000011.1 GCA_018716795.1 Candidatus Scatomorpha merdipullorum
GAGCGGCGGGAACATTACGTCAACCAAAAGCTTCCTGCGCGCCCTGAGATTCGACGCGCGGACAGTCAAAACCGCCTCCGCCGCGGCGAAGATTCTCCGCTCCGGCAGCCGGGACTACAAGCGCCTGCTGCGCGATTACGGCGAGGCCGCCGCGCTGGCCGCGTATCCGAAAAGCCGCGCGCTGCGGGAGGTCCTGCGCTCCGACGAGTGCTGGAGCCTGCGGACGCTGGCCGTGGGCGGGGCCGAGCTCGCCGCCCTGGGCTACTCTGGCCGGGAGCTGGGCGCGGAGCTTGAGAGTTTGCTCGAGCGCGTGATAGAGCGGCCGGAGCTGAACAAAGCTGAAATATTATGTAAACTTGCCGAGGAGGATTTGGACAATGACCGAGCTTGAAAAGCTGCGCGAGAGCTGCCTCAACTGCCGCCGCTGCGCGCTGCATGAGACGAGGACGAACGTGGTCTTCGGCGTGGGGCCGGAGGACGCGAGGATAATGTTCATAGGCGAGGGGCCGGGCGAGAACGAGGATTCGCAAGGCGAGCCCTTTGTTGGCCGCGCGGGAAGGCTGCTCGACGACATGCTCGAGCTCATCGGCCTCGACCGCACGAAGGTGTACATAGCCAACATGGTCAAGTGCCGCCCGCCGCGCAACCGGGATCCGCTGCCCATAGAGCAGGAGGCCTGCGGCCCCTGGCTCGAGCGGCAGATTGAGCTCATAAACCCGAGGATTATCGTCTGCCTCGGGCGGATTGCGGCGATGCACTTCATTAAGCCCGACTTCAAGATAACGCGCGAGCACGGGCAGTGGTTTGAAAAGGACGGCCGCAGGGTCATGGCGATATATCATCCCGCCGCGCTGCTGCGCGATCCGCACAAGCGGCCCGAGACCTTTGACGACCTCAAGCGGATACAGGCCGAGGCGGAGGAATAAAACATGCGGCGGCCGGTTTTAATCGGCCGCCGAAGCTTCGCGCCTCAGGTGGAGGAGCCGTCGTTTATCGCGCAGTCCTGGGGAAAGAACTCATCCATGGGAAAGCGTATGTGCGAGAAAATCGTGCAGGGATCGTCCTGGCAGCTGCCGCCGGGGCACTCCTTCTCGGGGATGCAGTAGTCGTAGGCGGGTATGAGCAGCTGCGTGTCGCGCTCGAGGCGGACAATGGTGAACTGGCCGAGGGTGACGTAGAGCCGCTTGGCCGTGTCGGAGGTGACGATGCTGTCGCCGAAGCGGTTGAGGATGTAGGCCGGGATGTCCGGCTGGGGCTGCTCGGGGCAGACGCACTGCGCCGTGTCGACAATCTTGAGGTAGAGCGCTATCGGGTCGACCGCCTCCACCGTGGCGATGGGCAGGCCGTCGGCCTCGCCCGCCATGGCCATGGGGTCGGAGGAGAAGGTCTTGACGGTGCCCACGCCGCCGCAGAGCATGACGCGCTTGGTGAAGATGGCGAGGCCCGTGACGGTGTTCCCGCCGGGCGAGGTCTCGCCGGTTATCCGGTAGTAGTAGGTGACGTCGACGGTGTAGTAGCCGTTATTGAAGGTTATCGCCTCGACGTTGACGTCGGCGTAGAGCAGCTCGGCGCTCTTGGCGCGGACGGAGAGCGCGCTGTCTATGTACGGCTGCGAGCCCGCCGTGGGATAGACGCGCAGGTCCTCGATGCAGTCCTTGCTCCGGCAGGCATCGAAAATCTTCCTCGTGTGTATGCATACGGCCTCACGGATGCAGGCGGAGGCGTCCACAGGGCCGGCCATGACAGTGTCTGCCATGATGTTTCCTCCTTGCGATGGATTGAAGTCTGGCTTCAAGACAGTCTATGCGCCGGGCCGCGCCCTTGTGCGAAATGGTGCTTGTACCCGCGCAAGGCTCGTGATATAATATTTCGGTAAAAATGTCCGGCGGGGAGGGAGAGCCATGGAGAGCTTCGGCTTCATACACGGAGAGCTGGACACCAAGATACTCATACTCTACGTCCTGCGGCGGCTGCCCAGGCCGGTGGAGGCCGGGACGCTCAGCGAGCTGTGTTCCTTCGACAGCGGCGTCGGCTGGTTCGACTACGCCGACTGTCTCGCGGGCCTGGTGGACACGGGCCATGTCGAGGAGCTGCCGGGCGAGCGCTACGTGATAACGGACAAGGGCCGCACGAACGGCGAGGCCGCCGAGACCAGCCTGCCGTACTCCGTGCGCATGAAGGCCTCCCGGCTCATAGAGCCGATTGCCGAGAAGATGCGCCGCGACGCCATGATTGAGACCTCGCACGAGCCGAGCTCCGGCGGCGGCGTCACCGTGCGGCTGCGCCTTTCGGACGGCAAGGGCGAGATAATGAGCCTGGGCCTGCTCGCGCCCGACGAGGCCGCGGCCGAGGCCATGGAGCGCGCCTTCCGCACCGACGCCGAGGGCATTTACCAGCGCATAGCGGAAATTTTAAACGATGGGAAGACAGAAGAATGAAGACCTTTATACCCGAGGGATATAAGAGCATCCTCTCCGTTTACGACACGCAGAAGGCCATCGGCCTCATGAAGCGCATCTTTGCCGACAACTTTGCCGGCGCGCTGAACCTCATGCGAGTCTCCGCGCCCCTCTTCGTCGACGGCGGCAGCGGCATAAACGACAACCTCAACGGCTACGAGCGGCCCGTCGACTTCGAGATTGCGCACACCGGCCTGCACTGCCAGGTGGTGCAGTCGCTGGCAAAGTGGAAGCGCGTCGCGCTCAAGCGCTATGAGCTCTGGCCCGGCAAGGGCATATACGCCGACATGAACGCCATACGCCGCGACGAGGACGAGCTGGACAACCTGCACTCCGTCTACGTCGACCAGTGGGACTGGGAAAAGGTCATTCTGCCCGGCGAGCGCAATATAGACTACCTCAAGAGCACGGTGCTGGACATCGTCCGCGCCCTCTGCGACACGCAGGCCACGCTCCGCGCCGTGTATCCCGCGCTTTGCGTCCTGCCCGAGCTCGACCGCCGCGTCAGCTTCGTCACAAGCCAGGAGCTTGAGGACCGCTGGCCGGAGCTCACGCCCAAGCAGCGCGAGACCGCCTATGTCAGGGAGCATCCCACGACCTTCCTCATGGGCATAGGCGCGCCGCTCAAAAGCGGCAGGCCGCACGACGGCCGCTCGCCCGACTACGACGACTGGACGCTCAACGGCGACATCCTTGTCTGGGACAGCGTGCTTAACTGCTCGCTCGAGCTCTCGAGCATGGGCATCCGCGTCGATCCCGCCGCACTTGACCGCCAGCTCACGGCCTCCGGCTGCGACGACCGCCGCGGCCTCTGGTATCACAGGCTGCTCCTCAACGGCGAGCTGCCCCTCTCGATTGGCGGCGGCATCGGCCAGAGCCGCATGAGCATGCTCATGCTCGGCAAGGCGCACATAGGCGAGGTCCAGTGTTCCACCTGGGACGTCGAAACCGTCTCCGCCTGCGAGAAGGCGGGCGTCATGCTGCTGTAAAATTATCCCGCGAAATATCACCGTCCGGCGCGAAAAACCGGGCGGTTTTTCGCTTTAATAAGACTTACCGGCAAATTGCCGTGTCGAGTTCACAACACTAGCGCACTAATTTGTTCGTTCAAGTGCCGAGTTTGAGGTAAAGCGGGGCCAAAATCACTTTTACAGATAAAAGCAGAAAAGCTTTGTTGGTCAAAAGGTAGAATTTGACGTTGTGGGTTGACCAAGGGCGCGTAATCTGATATTATACTTGCACAAAGAAAACTCTTTAATAATGCGATAAACTGTCGGATTCGTTCGAAATGTTGCCGTGCAGGTGCAAAATTGTCTCATTTTGGCGTTTCCGTGGCGATTTTATATGCAGGCTCTGCCATGCCGGTTCCACGCGGGCGGAAGGCGGGCCGCGGCGGGCTTTCCCGCCCTTAATATTTGTTGGCCGCGCGGCTTCCCGCCCTGTGGGAGCTGCGTGTCCGGCCGCCGGGCTCCCTCCAGTCCGGCGGCTTTATTGTTTGGGCCGGTCGCTCAGGGCCGGGCGGCGCCGTCTGATTCTACTGATGCGGGCGTCTGCCGCGTTTTGCGGGCTTGACGGGCACAAAGCCCGCCTGCGCCCGCAAAGCCTTGCATCCGCCTCGCCTCAGCGAATCATCCGACACCACGCGGCCCTGAGCGACCGGCCCTTGGGTGTGGGGATGTGGGGATGATGAGTGCGAGAGCTTGCCCTCGGCGGACTGTGTCCGCCGTTGGGCGGCGCGGGAGGTGGGTGCTGGGCTTGCCCTCGGCGGCTTTGCCGCCTTGGGCGGTGTGGGAATATGCAAGACGATGAGGGAGAAATTGCAAAAAAGAGGGGAGACGGAGGCAAAACGAATGTAAATTTGCAAAATTAACTCTTGCAAATTTCATTTGGCTATCGTATAATAGCGCCCATAGGATGCTATGTTAGGAGGCGCTGAGGTGATTGCGTTCAACGACAAGA